>CAYQBW010000480.1:0-3065 GCA_964415725.1 uncultured Planctomycetia bacterium | reverse complement strand
GGAAGAGACGACGGCGCGTGATTTTTCTTGGGACGGCCCACTCAGCCCTTTTCCCCCAGCCCGCGTCAACGGCCCATACCCAAAACCTCCCGCCTCTCTTTTCCTTTTCGATCCCGTTCCAGTTTTCCACCCCCACCACCATTTCGCCCGTGGCGGGCATCCTAAGGATCACCTCCTTCTTCCCGCCTTCTTTCAAGGTGATCGTCTTGAACCAACGATCCAGGTGGGACAAGGGGAAAGGGAAACCCGCGGCGACCCGCCGGGTCAAGAAGGTCCAAAAGCCCTTTCTTTCTCCCACGGGAAGGGTGAGAAGGCAAATTCCTTCCTTTCCCGTCTTTCCAAGCCGCAATGGGATCAATGTGGTTGCGCCGCCCGGGTAGCGATTCAAGGGCCGGATACAACTGAAGATTCCCACCGGAACCCCCTCCACGGGTTTCCCATATTCATCCTTGACCCTTATCCGGACAGTCGCCTTTTCGCGCATCCGCAGCTTCAGGACACCTTTCAAGTATACGGAAGGAGAGAAAAAATCCAGGCGATACCTCCCGAAGTCGTCCAATCCAACGGAAATCTCCGGTGCCGCATACTTTCCATCCTTCGATTCCCCCCAAATCTTGAAAGAAACCCCTCCCGCGTGACCTTTTCCGGTCAGCCCGGCCAGGGGAAGGTAAGCCCTGCCGTCCCGGTCACTGGGAAAAGACCAGGGAGAGAATGCCTTTTCTTTACCTTTCTTTCCCGGCGGATGGACCTCTCCATCGAAATCGGACAGGCGGGCAAACACGGTCCCCCCCGAAGCTCGGAATTCCTTCCCCTCCTTCACGCAATAGAGGCGCACCTCCAGAGGGCGTGCCTGGAGGACGTTTCCTTCAGGCTTTTTCCCAAGGCGGATCCTTGCCCCAACCGATCCAGATGTCCCTTTTCCTGCTTTCCCCTCCTTGGCGTCCAAAGACTTACGATCCACGCCGTTTTTATGAGGCGCCGAGGCGGCCACCCTCTCGTCACTGGATTTTCTCCCCGGTAGAGAAAGACCAGGTTTCGTGGCGCCGGCATTCGTGAAAAGGAAATAAAAGAGTACAATCCCAACAAGTGAAACCAGGAGCAGGAGAAAAGGTTTGACGTATTTGTCCCGCATCATTTCACTCCGCGCGAATCAGAACCTTCCCTGAGACCAATTGGTCCCGGGGAGATGGAATCCTCGTCCTGCCCTTCTTCTCGCCCTTGTCTTGTGTAGGGAATCCCTCTCGTTCCGGGCCCGGGGCCTCGAAGGAGAAGGGCCGGCTCTTCTTGGTCGAGGCCCGTCCTCCAGGGGGCTCTTGTCCGTGGAGTCCGCCATGTGTTTTCCCGTTTCGTCCAGGGCGAACGAGAAAGGCAGGATAACTCTCCTTTCCGCCGGGGAAAAGGGGGGGGCGAGGGGGAATGGCGAGGTCTTCTCCCTTTGTGTCCGGGAATTGCCCGGAAAAACCGGAAAAGAATCCTCCGCCCTTTGGTGTCGTAAAAGAGGGTGTCGTCTTATCTCGTAAAGGTAGGTGTCGTTTGAAACCTGTCGGAGTGAGAGGTTCTTCCGGGAAGCAGCTCACCGGGAAGAATCGGAATATTCCAGTTCTACCGGAACGAGGTGGGGCTCCTTGTCGGAGAGGCGGGATCCGTCCAGCTCCGTGCTCCATTTCTTGAAACCGAAAAACCGGATCTCGATCCGGAACCTGACGGGATCGGCATGCACCCGGACCCTGGGTTTTTGGATTCCCTTGGAGAACTTCCGGAAAGGTGCCATGAGTTCAGTGTATTGAAGTCTTCCATAGTCGGGGAGGCCTCCCGAGGGCGACTTGATGATCAAGTCCACGGGAAGGACCTTTTTCCGGAGCCGGAGCACGAAGGAATTTTCGGTCCAGGGATCGCCTTTGACTGCCAGCACTTGGCCGGACAACGCGGATTTAAGGATTGGATCGGCCCTGAGAACGCGGTAATTTCCGGGAAGGGCGTGGAAAGTTTCTCCCGTGACGACCGACAGCGTGGTCCCGCCGTAACCCCGAAGGCCGCGGGAAAGAGATCGGGCCGTAGAAAACATGATCTCGGACCCGGGGGGGAAGGGATCGTCCCCCGGGGTCACGAGGGAGAGCCGCCCGCGAAGAGTGACGGGGGGATCGACGGGAGGGATTTCCTTCAGGACCGGTCCTGTGAACCTGTCCGCCGGAACGAAACCCAGGAAGAATGTCCTGGTTCCCGCCGAGGCCAGGAGGAAATGGAAGACTGCTTTCTTGGCGGAAATGGGGTCCTTGGAACCTGGTAATTCATCGCCCGTGGTGATGGACCAGAAGCAGCCCGGGAAACGATCCGAGAGGTACCGTTTGATCACCGAAACAGTCTGGAAGCTCACCGAATTGCCATACAGGGGAGGATTTTGGATCCGGTAATCGACGACGGAATCCCCTTTGATTTTGATCGAGGCGATATAGGCTTTCCCGGCGGTGATTTCGTAGCTCTTGTCCCCTTCGACTTTTATGTAGTTGGTGATCAGTCCTCCCGTGGGGATGTAGGATTCATGGAATAACACGATCCTGTAAGACCCTTTCGGGATCCCTCCCAGGACCGCCCGGCCGTCTTTCCCCGAGATCCCCAAAAATGTGAAGTTTCCGGGATCGAGGGCCCCGATTCGGCTCTTGAAAAGCCCATAACCCTTTTCGTGGAGTTGGTGTTTCGATAGGACCACTTTGAAATTCCGGATAGGCCCTCCGTAGGTGTCCCGGAAAGTAAACCGAACCCGGCAGGCTTTTCGAAGGAATACATTGTTGACCTCTTCGAGGGAAATATCCTTCCAACGCAAAGCATGGACCAGGTAACCATCCTTTCTTACGAAAAGACAAGTTCCCTTGGATGCCCGGAGCGGCTCGGTTCCGGCAGTGGATTCCAATACGATAAAGCCTGAGGTGTCGGAGGCTGCGAGCTTGGAAGGAGCCTCGATCCAGCCGTCCTTGGTATGTTTCCCGGAAAAAAGAAAAGCCCCGGGGATTGGAGAGTGATCTTCGATATCTCTAACCCAGAGCCGGGCCTTCCAATTTCGGGGAATC
>CAYQBW010000479.1:0-3065 GCA_964415725.1 uncultured Planctomycetia bacterium | reverse complement strand
CTCCCGCGCGGCCAAGAAGCCGGAAAAGAAGGAACTGGACGACCAGGCTCTTTGGGGCATCTACAAGAAGACCAAGGACCTGAACCTCCGCAACGTCCTGATCGAACGCTACCTTCCCCTGGTGCGCTACATCTCGGAGCGCGTCCTTCAGACGCTTCCGAAGAGCATCGACCTGGACGACCTGGTGTCGGCCGGGCTTTTCGGCCTCATGGACGCCATCGAGGGCTTCGACCTGAGCCGGGGAATCAAGTTCAAGACCTACTGCACCACCCGGATCCGGGGGGCCATCCTGGACGAGCTTCGGGCCCAGGACTGGGTGCCCAGGCTGGTCCGGCTCAAGTCCCACAAGTTGGAAAAGGCCGTCCAGGAGCTGGAGAGGACTCTCGGGCGGGAGCCCACGGCGTGGGAGCTGTCCCAGAAGCTTGGGGTGGAGATCGACGAGATCAACTCGGTGATGGTGGAGGCCGCCCCGAAGACCATTTTCTCCCTTTCGGAGAAGTGGGAAGACGGGGACGACGACAGGGAGATGGAAAAGGTCGATATCATCGAGGACAAGAAGACCCCGGATCCCCTGCACCTCCTCCACCAGAAGGACGTCCTGGAGCTGATCACCCGCCATCTCATCCGCAAGGAGCGGCTGATCCTCGTCATGTATTATTACGAGGGGCTCACCATGCGGGAGATCGGGGACATCCTGGAGCTGACCGAGTCCCGGGTGTGCCAGATCCATTCCAACATCATGCAGAGGCTCAAGGTGCACCTGGAAAAGCTCCAGGAGAGGCTGGTTTCTTAAGCTTTCCCCCCGGAGCGGCCGAAAACTCAGGGGGTTCCCGGCGGGGACCTGGGTGAAACCGAACCTGTTTTCTCATGGGTGCGCGATGGCGGGAAGCGAACTTTCCGCGGCGGCCGGGCTGCGTTGCGGGTCCGATCTGGTCGTCGTAGATATATGCGGATACCGGGTTCTCGATGAACCGGGGAAGGTCCTTGCCTCCTTCGCCCTCGGGTCATGTGTTGCGGTGTGTTTGTATGACCCGGAAGTCAAGTTGGCGGGGATGATCCATTACATGCTTCCGGAGTCCAAGATCGATCCGCAGAAAGCCGAGGCCAACCCGGCCATGTTCGGGGACACGGGCCTTCCCCGCCTCTTCCAGGAGTTCTACGCCAAGGGGGGGAAGAAACGGAGGCTCAAGTGCTACCTGGTGGGCGGGGCCTCCACCATCGACTGCGACGGGTCCTTCAACGTGGGCAAGAGGAACGTTCTCCTGGCGAGGAAGCTTTTCTGGAAGAGCGGGATCAACGTCGAGAAAGAAGATACGGGAGGACGGATCAGCAGGTCCGTCTTCCTCTCCGTGGACGACGGAAGAGTCGTCGTGAAGAGCCCGGGGGGCGGGGAGCGAGTGCTTTGAGCATGAGAGAGAAAATCCAGGAGGTCCTGGACCAGCTTCCTCCGATTCCGGGGGTGGCCGTGCGGATCATGGAAATCGTGGCCGACCCCGAATTTTCCACGGACGAGCTGGTCGCCACGGCCAGCACGGACCCGGTGCTCACCGCCAAGGTCCTGCGGCTTTGCAATTCCAGTCTCTACGGGCTCTCCCGGGAAATCCGGACCCCCGGCGAGGCCGTAGCCTACCTGGGGACCAGGACCCTGGTGAACCTGGCCATCTCAACCTGCGTGGCCGCCTACTATTGCGGAAAGAGCGAAGGCTACTTCCTCGAGGAAGGGGAACTCTGGAAGCATTCCGTGGCCTGCGGAATGGCCTGCCAGAAGCTGGCGGCCCGGGCCAGAAGTTCCATGAGGAACGTGGCCTTCACGGCCGGGGTCCTCCACAATATCGGGAAAGTCGCGATGGCGGAATTCATCCCCGGCAGCGCCGAATTGATCCGAAGGAGCCTGGAGGAGTCGCCCCGGGACTTCACGCTGGTGGAGCGCGAGGTCCTGGGCATGGACCACGCCGAGGCCGGCGGAATCGTGGCGGAGAACTGGAACCTCCCGGAGATCATGACCAACGCCATCCGGAACCACCATTCCCCGCCCGACATCGACAAGGACGGAGAACTGACGGCCCTGGTGCACGTGGCGGATTGCATCTCCATGGACCTGGGAATCGGGACGGGGATCGACGGGCTCTCCTACAGGTTTCACAGGCGGGCTCTCGACATCCTCGGCCTCGACCAGAACGATCTTTCCCTGGTCAAGATCGAGCTCGTGGAGGAGTTCGCGAAGAACCAGGACCTCATCATGATGGCACGGAGCGAAACGGCTGGATAGAACGGAGAATAGGAAATGGGATACAAGGTATTGATCGTCGACGACTCGTCAACAATGCGGAAGATCGTAATGCGTGGAATCCGTCAGGCAGGAATCGAAATCAGCGAGGCCAGGGAGGCCGGGGACGGCCTCCAGGGGCTCGAGGCCCTGGAGAAGGGCGAAGTGGACGTCATCCTTTCCGACATGAACATGCCCAACATGAACGGCCTCGAGTTCGTGGAGAAGGTGCGGGAGAAGTACGGAGACAAGCCGCCCATCGTCATGATCACCACCGAGGGGAGCGAGGAATTCGTGGCCCAGGCCATGAGCAAGGGGGCCAACGGCTACCTCAAGAAACCATTCACCCCCGAGAAGGTGAAAGAGGTCGTTGGCTCGTTCCTTCCCTGAAGGAGGGGAATCATGGAAGCGGATGTCCTCACAGGGCGGGAAAAGCTGGCGGATTACCTGGCCCGAAGCGTGCGGGAAGTGATGGAGTCCATGGTCTTCATGGAGATGACCCCGGAGGAGGTCTACCACCCCGCGGGAGAGGTCGTCCAAGGGGAGGTCGTGGTCACCTTGGGATTCACCGGGAGCAACGGGGGGCTCATCCTCGCTTCGGCCGGCCGGAACCTTGCCCGGAAGATCGCCGCCAACATGCTGGGGATCGAAGTCGAAGAACTGGAGGACCCCGCGGAGATGGCCGACGCCATGGGGGAAGTGGTCAACATGGTGGCGGGAAACGTCAAGAACCACCTGGTGGAAGACGGGTGGTCCCTGGATCTTTCGGTCCCGGTGGTGAACTCCGGAGAGGCCATGG
>CAYQBW010000478.1:0-3067 GCA_964415725.1 uncultured Planctomycetia bacterium | reverse complement strand
GGGGATTCCATCACGGTGGCCCCGGCCCAGACCCTCACGGACCGGGAATACCAAAGGATGCGGGACGCGGCGATCCGCATCATCCGGGCCGTGGGGCTCGTGGCGGGGGGGGCCAACATCCAGTTCGCCGTGGATCCCCGCACGGGCCGGATGGTCGTGATCGAGATGAACCCCAGGGTGAGCCGGTCCTCGGCACTGGCCTCCAAGGCCACGGGATTTCCCATCGCCCGGATCGCCGCCAAGCTTGCCGTGGGCTTCACCCTTCCCGAGATCCCCAACGACATCACCAAGGAGACGCCGGCCTGCTTCGAGCCGGCCATCGATTACTGCGTGGTCAAGATCCCCAGGTTCGCCTTCGAAAAGTTCCACGGGGCGGAGCCGGTTCTCACCACCCAGATGAAATCCGTGGGGGAGGTGATGGCCATCGGCAGGACCTTCAAGGAATCCTTCCAGAAGGCCTTGCGGTCCATGGAAACCGGAATTTACGGCCTGGGGAGGGAGCCCGGGGTGCCTGCGGACCCGGAGGGAGGGGCTGCCTTGCGCTCCCGCCTGGCTACGCCTACGCCCGAGCGGATCTTCGCGGTCCGGGACGCTTTCCTCGCGGGAATGCCCGTGGAGGAGGTCTACGAGTTGACGGGCATCGACCCCTGGTTCCTGGAGAACATCCGGGAGATCGTGGAGGCGGAAAGGGAGGTCGGAGGCGACCTGGACGCCATGGATGGCGAACAGCTCAGGGCCCTCAAGAGGCTCGGTTTCGCGGACCGGATGATCGCCGCCGGAACGGGGGCCACGGAGTGGGAGGTCCGGACCCGCCGCAGGGAAGAGGGGATCGTCCCCGTCTTCAACCTGGTGGACACCTGCGCCGGGGAGTTCGAGGCGTATACGCCCTATTATTACAGCACCTACGAGACCAGGGACGAGACCCGGATGACGCCGGGGAAGAAGAGGGTGGTCATCCTGGGGGGCGGCCCCAACCGGATCGGCCAGGGCATCGAGTTCGACTACTGCTGCGTCCACGCGGCCCTGGCCTTCCGCGAGATGGGCTGGGAGACCTTGATGGTCAACTCCAACCCGGAGACGGTCTCCACGGACTTCGACATCTCGGACCATCTCTTCTTCGAGCCCCTCTCCCTGGAGAACGTCCTGGATCTTTGCGAGCGGGTGAAGCCCGACGGACTGGTGGTCCAGTTCGGCGGGCAGACCCCCATCAACCTGGCCCGGCCCCTGGCGGACGCCGGGCTTCCTCTGCTCGGCACCCCCGTGGAGGCCATCGAGCTGGCCGAGGACCGGGACCGATTCCGGGAGGTCCTGGGGAGGCTGGGACTCCGCCAGCCCAAGAACGGCATGGCTTCCTCAACGGCGGAGGCCATGGAGGTGGCCCGCCGGATCGGCTACCCCGTAATCGTCCGGCCCTCTTTCGTCCTGGGCGGGCGGGCCATGGAGATCGTCTGGGAGGAGTCCCAGCTCGAGGAGTGGATGGAGCGGGCCGTGCTCGTCTCCCCGGACCGGCCCATCCTGGTGGACAAGTTCCTGGAGGACGCCATCGAGGTGGACGTGGACGCCCTGGGCGACGGGGAGAAGGCCGTGGTGGCGGGGCTAATGGAGCACATCGAGGAGGCGGGGATCCATTCTGGGGACTCCTGCTGTTCCCTTCCCCCTTACACCCTCTCCGACGCCCTGGTGGCCGAGATCCGCCGGCAGACCTTGCTCCTGGCAGGGGAACTCGGAGTGCGGGGGCTCATGAACGTCCAGTTCGCGGTCCAGCACAACCAGGTCTACGTCCTGGAGGTGAACCCCCGGGCCTCCCGGACGGTGCCCTTCGTGGCCAAGGCCACGGGGGTTCCCCTTCCCAAGATCGCGGCCCGGGTGATGGCCGGGATGAGCCTGGAGGAGGCGGGCCTGGAGAGGGAGCCCGAGCTGGAACATTTCGCCGTCAAGATTCCCGTGTTTCCATTCAACCGGTTTCCGGGGGTGGACACGCTTCTCGGGCCGGAGATGCGTTCCACCGGGGAAGTCATGGGTGTGGACAAGGTCTTCGGCGCCGCCTTCGCCAAGGCGGGGATCGCCGCCGGGTGGAGGATCCCCCTGGAGGGGCGGGTCTTCGTGAGCGTCAAGGACGAAGACAAGCGGTTCGCCGTGAACCTGGCCTCCCGCCTCCAGGCCCAGGGGTTCCGGATCGTCGCCACCAGGGGGACGGCCAAGGTCTTCAAGATCCAGGGCGTGGAAACGGAGGTGATCCACAAGGTCGCCGAGGGCCGTCCCAACGTGGTGGATCTCATCAAGAACCGCCAGGTGGATTTCGTGATCAACACCCCCTCGGGCGCCCCGGGGCGGGCCGACGGCGTGGTGATCCGGGCCGAGGCCGCCATGGCGGGGGTCCCGTGCATCACCAACCTGGCCGGCGCCGCCGCCCTGGTCCACGCCATCGAGACCCGCCGCCGCCGGGACCTGGACCCGGTGGCCCTCCAGGACCTGGGCTGAAGGAACCGCGGGAGCCGGGTCGAGCCCGGCGTCACTCGTGGCGGAGGGCTTCGACGGGGTCCATGCCGGCGGCTTTCCAGGCGGGGTAGAGGCCGGAGAGGAGGCCCACGAGGAGCGAGATGCCCGGGGCCAGGAGCAGTGCGTAGAGGGGGGTGTGGGTCTTCACCTGGGCGAAGAGGTTGACAAGGGGGGGGAGACCCAGCCCGAAGGCGATTCCCAGGATTCCGCCCGCCAGGGTGAGCACAAGTGTCTCCACCAGGAACTGGCTCATGATGTGCTTCTTGGTGGCGCCCAGGGCCCGCCGGATCCCGATCTCCCGGGTTCTCTCGGTTACGGTGGCCAGCATGACGTTCATGATCCCGATGCCGCCCACCAGCAGGCTGATCCCGGCCACGCAGGCAAGGACGATGGTCCAGATCGCCGCCTGCCTCTCGGCCAGGCGGAGCTGTTCCAGTGGGACGAAGACGGAGTAGTCCTTCTTGGGGTGGGCCTTGGCCAGGAGGGCGCGGACGTTCTTGGCGACGGGAAGGACGTGGGGGATACGGCCTTCAAGGTCGTGGGGGTCATGGGCCCCATGGGGACGGGA
>CAYQBW010000477.1:0-3079 GCA_964415725.1 uncultured Planctomycetia bacterium | reverse complement strand
TGCTGGGAGGGACCAGGAACTGGGGATGGGGAAGGGGCTGGGCGAAGTCGGGAAGGGAGAAGATGCTTGCGTCGTAGGGGGAGACGAAACGGCGCAGGTATTTCCAGACCGGCCGGTAGGGGCGGCTCACGTCGATGTGGCACCGCCAGATCCACTTGCCCTTGCGCCCGGGAAAGTGCTGGAGAAGGGCCGCGGGCTGGGGGTCGTGGATGAAGACGAAGTCCGCCTCTTCCAGGACGGGCCTCAGCTTCTCCGCGTTTTCGGCGTTGGTCTCTTCGTAGACCTTGAGGAGGGCCTCCGAAGGGCCGGTGGACATGCCCTGGAGGGCGTTGTGGAAGCCCTTGGTGCACCGGTAGAAATCGGTGTTCCCCGTAATCACCTCCCAGGAGGCGTCGATGCCGAGGGCTTTCATGAGGGGCACCATCTTCTGGAGGATCTCGGCCACGCCGCCGCCCAGGCGGGTGGAGTTGACGTGGACCACCTTCAAGCCTTCCAGGCGCCGGGCCAATTGGCGCAGGTGACTGACTTCCGTCTCTCCCGCCGCCTGGGCGTACTGGTCCAGGAGATCGCTCATGGCGCTTGCCCTCCGAAGTATTCCTGGAAGATGCGGGTGAGGATGGACCTCAGGTCCTCCAGGGTGGCGAAGAAGGGATCGATCGAGAAGAGGCGGGCCCGCAGGTCCTCGTACTTCTCCCCGTAGCCCGAGAGCCAGGCGCTGAAATCGTCCACCTGGTCGGGGGTCCGCCGCCGGGCGTCGATGAAGTGGTAGAAGATGCTCTCTCTCGGGAGCCTGGGGACGATCTCCGCCAGTTCCTCGGGCCTTTCCACCCGGATCCCCGTGTCCAGCACCACCACCTGGGAGCGGATGAAGTGGAACCCCTGGTCCGCCCGCGCCCAGGGAACGAGCTCGCTCTCGTCCAGCCGGTCCTCGATGATCTCCACCAACTCCTGGCGCAGGTCCTCGATGTCCTTCATCCGGGCCGGGTTGACCATGCTGAGCCGCTCGGCCAGGGCCTTCTCGTGGAGCGCCCGCCAGGCCCAGGAGGCAAAGTCGTTGTTGTACTCGGGCTCCACGAAGTGGGGCTGGAGGAGGCGCCCCCAGAAGTGGTGGTAGATGGCCGACCGGTCCACCACGAGCAGTTTTTCCCTCAGCTCCCGGAGGTTCTGGACCCGGATGCCCGTGGCCAGGCTCATGAGGGAGCAGTCCCGGAGGGCGAAGGGCTCCACCTGGGGGGCGCCGTCCCTTTCCACGTCCTGATCCTTCTGTGTCATGGCTCTAGGTCTTAGCACGAGGCCCGGCCTTTTTCACCAGCGGACCGGGGCTTGTTTACCAGACCCACTGCGGGGTTCCCGTGGCCCTGGCCCCCCCAAATGGCGGGGCCTGGTTTAGAATGAAAGGATTCCAGGGCCGGCGTGGAGAGGTGGGTCGTGGAAAAAAGAGGAGTCCGGGCCTATGGGGCCTCCAGGTTTCCCGGGATCTTGGTGGTCTTGTTTCTCTTGCTCCCCTGCCCGGCGGCGGCGGGCCCACCCTACAGGCCTGAGGAGGTGGCGGGCCTTTCTTCTACAAAGCTCTCCCGTGAGGCCCGTGCCTTCCTCCTCCGGTACGGGTTCCTCTATACCGGGCGCCGGGCGGAGAGCCTCCTGGAGATCTACAAGAGGAACTGGGACCACCCCGATTTCTATACCACCGACTTCGTCTTCTCTTGTTTTCTGGGGGCGGCGGAGAAGGCCTGGGGCGAATGGTCCCGCGCCCGGTCCTGGGCCCTGGCGAAGCTCGCGAAAAACCTGGTCCGCCGCTCCTTTTCCCGGGAAAAGAACGGAGAAGACGGGCTGGAACTCTACCTGGCCGCGGGGCTCCAGGCGGCCTTGCCCGGCGCGGCCGTCGCGGTCCCCCCGGAGCTTCGTGAAAGGGCCGAGGCCCTGGCCCGGGGATTCCTCCGGCCCGGTTTTTCCTTGCCCGAGGGGTTTCGGTTTTTCAGGGAAAGGCCCGCCTTTTCCGGGAAGGGGCGCGTCTGGTTCACAAAAGTTGGGATCCTTATCTCTTCCAGGGAGAGGGCCCTGGCCCTGCTGGTCCTGCTCCAAGCCCTGGCGGAGGACCGGGAATCGGCGGCCCTTCTCACCCTTCTCTCCCGGGGTGATCCTTTTTTTCCTTCCCTCCAGGAAGGCGGGGTCGATCCATGGATGAAACGGGCGGCCCTTGCCGGGGGAAAGGATTGGGCCCGCCGGGATCCCCGTTCTTTTCTGGACTCCTTCTTCTCTCTTTCCCGGGGGAAGTTCTTCTTTCTCCTTCCCGGGGCGCGCCTCCCGGAAGGGGAGGTCCAGGGCGGCGCTCTTTTCGGCCCGGCGGAAGAGAAGGGCCTCCTTTGGAGTAAAGCGGCCCGCCTCTTGAACTCCCGGGAAAGAGGGCGCCCTCCTTCCTGGTGGCCCTTTTCCGCCGGCTCCAAGTGGGCCGAGGCCTCGAGATGGAGGAGGCTCGGCTGTCTCGTTTCATTGCTGCGGATTCCCTTTTCCGGCGCTCCGGGCGAGGTGCGGGTTGAAGAAGGGGTGGTTCACCTGGAATTCGAGGGCGTTCCCGAGCCGTGCCCAGGCCTCTACCGGGGCCTTTCCTCCTTGTGCGAAGGCCTGGCGGAAAAGTTGGACCGGGTTTCCTCCCGGCGGGAAGTGGCCTCCTTTTTCGCCGCCAGAGATCTTCTCTATTGCCTGGATTCCTATGGGGTTCTTGCCTTCGCCCCCGATCTTCCCGAAGGGATCTCGCCTTTCCTTCCGGGAGAATTCTTCCGGACCTTCCTGAAAGAGGCCGTCCGGGAGGGACTGCTCCCCAGGGGAAGAAAAGGGGACCGCTATCTCCGGAAGGTGGCCGGGAAGGTCCTCTCCCTGGTTCCCCTGGAGGAAAAGGAAAAGCGGGTCTTTGGGTTGTTCGTAAAATCCCGGGGAGGAAAAACTCCTTCCCTGGAGGATGTGAAGGCGGAGCTGGAGAGCTTCGGGCGGTTCGCCACTCTTTTTTCCATCTTCTCTTCCAAGACGGGCGAGGGGGCGTGCCCCAGGGTTCGGTTCCTTTTCCAGCGCCCCTGTGTTCTCG
>CAYQBW010000476.1:0-3082 GCA_964415725.1 uncultured Planctomycetia bacterium | reverse complement strand
GGAGGGCGGAGTGTTGCAGGCGGGGCCCGGGCCGGGTTGGAATGGGGGAAAAGGAGGCCGCTCATGTCCCTCATTCTCACCCTGGTCCTTGCCTTTCCCCAGGCCCCCGCGGCGCCGGCCTACAAGTGGGAGCCCGGCCTGGAACTCACCTACCGGGTGGAGACGGAACTCCACTACGGGGGAAAACCCATGACACGGAAAGGGGAGATCTCGCTCTTCGTTCTCGGGAAGGAACCCGGAAAAGGAGCCCTGGTGGGGGTGACCACCAGGGATGCCTCCGGGAGGGGGCCCAGGTTCGGGCTTCTCTGGGTGACCCAGGCGGGGAAATTCCGCCTCCACCACCTGGTGCGGCGCGCCTGGTGGGGAGCCTGCCCCCTGGAGGTCTTTCCTCCTCTTCCGGGGAAGGGAAAAGGGCCATGGACGGGAGGAAAGGATCTTTTCGGCGCATCCCTCGCCGTGACGGGGGCCGAAAAGGAGAAGGACGGCAAATTGCTTCTCTCCTTCCGTTTCGTCTACCCCGAGGGGGAGCGGAAGGTCTACGGCAGGAAGGGGGAGGGGAAGGCCTGGTTCGATCCGGCCGAAGGATACGTTACGAAGGTCTCCTACGAGAGGGGAATGGACCGGTTCCCCCGGTCCGTGAGGGCCAGGATCACCCTGTCCCAGGCCTCCCGCCGTTCCGCCGGGCAGACCGCCTCCTTTCGTTCCTCCTTGGAGGATTACCTGGCCGCCCAGGCCGCCTTCTACGGCCTGGGCTCCTGGCTTCCCCGGGACGAGAAGGAGGTGGCCGCCAAGGTGAAGGAGATCGAGGCCCTCTTCGAGGGCGTGGCCGCCCGCCACGAGGGGACTCCCGTGGCGGTGGAGGCCAGGTCCTTCCTGGACCAGGTGAAGCCCACCCTTTCCGGGCGCCTGGAGGAGGCGAAACGGATCCGCGGATTGCTGGGAAAAAAGGCGCCGGATGTGGTTCTTCCCGACCTGGAAGGGAAGAAACACGCCCTTTCGGATCTCAAGGGCAAGGTGGTGGTCCTGGATTTCTGGTATCGGGGATGCGGGTGGTGCACCCGGGCCGTGCCCATGGTCAAGGAGGCCTTCGCCCGCCTCGCCGGGAAGCCCGTGGTCTTTCTAGGGATGAACGTGGACCGCAGACTGGAGGACGCCCTCTTCGCGGAGAAGGCCCTGGAACCTCCCTATCCGAGCCTCCACACCGACAGGAAGACGGCCAAGCAATTCGGCGTCCGGGGGTATCCCACCTTCGTGATCCTGGACAAGGAGGGACGTTTCGCCGGGTTCCAGGTCGGATGGGCCCCCGACCTGGCGGACATCCTGGTGAAGAAAGTCACCCCCCTTCTGAAGTAGGAGCGAAGGGCGGCCCTTACGCCTGCTCCCCTCACTTCCGACACGACCGGGTTTTCAAGGCCCTTCCCGGATCCAGACCCGCATGGAGCCGGGCCGGCGGTTGTCCCAGAGGTGGTAGGGCACGGCCACGGCGGCCACGGGTGTTTGCCGCGGGCGGAAAAGGGAGTAGAGGCGTGATTTTCTCCGGGGCGTCTCGAGCCGGAAGGCGGGAAAGCGCAGGGCCCGCGCTCCCGGGCCCAGGCGCGGCTTCCCCAGGACCTCCAGGGGGGCCTTCCGGGGGAGGACCAGGTTTTCCAGGGGACCGCCCGGGTTGTCGCAGGACTCCAGGCAGTAGACCAGGGGGCCCCGGGCGAGAGCGACCCGGCCCGAGGCCTGCCGGACCATGGGGTGGGCGTGGATCCTCCCGGGCGGCATGGATAGATTGAGTTCCACCGTATCACCTGGTTCCCACCTTCCCCCCAGGGGAAGGTAGCCCTTTCTCAGGCCTTCCCTGGCGTTTCTCCACCTTCCCTTCACCCGGACCCCGGCGGCCTTGCACCAGGAAGGGATCCGTAAGAGGAGCGTCGCCTGCAGGGGAGCCTCGGGCTCCAGGCGGATCCGGACCTTTCCCTCCCAGGGATACCTGGTCTCCATTCTCAGGAGGAGGAGGGTTCCTCCCGTGCGTACCCGGTAGGTCCCCCCGACGTAGAGGTGGACCCAGATCCTCTTCTCGTCCCGGGAGAGGACGAATTCCCCCAGGTTCGCCAGGACCCGGGCCAGGTTGGGGGGACAGCAGGCGCACCCGAACCATCCCAACCGGTGGCGCGTGATGCCGTCCCAGACCGGGCCCTCTCCCTCCCTTCCGGCGGGCCGGCCGGGAGCAGGGTCGTGGCTGGCCAGGGGATTGGAGTAGAAGAAACGGTCCCCCGAAAGGGAAACCCCGGAGAGGAAACCGTTGTAGAGAGTCCGCTCCAGGGCGTCCATGTAACGGGCGTCCCGGTCCAGGCGGAACATCCGGGCGTTGAAGAGCAGAAAGGCCGCCGCGGCGCAGGTCTCGGCGTAGGCCGACTCGTCGGGAAGGTCGTAGTCGTAGGAGAAGCCCTCGTTCGAAGCGGAAGAGCCCACCCCTCCCGTGACGTAGAGCTTGCGCCCGGCCACGCTCTCCCAGAGCCTCCGGCAGGCCCGGGTCCAGGCGGGGTCGCCCGTCTCCAGGGCCAGGTCCGCCATGGCGGAATACATGTAGAGGGCCCGGACGGCGTGGCCCACTGCTTCCTTCTGCTCGAGGGGAGGCCTGTGGGCCTGGCAGTATTCGTAGGTCTTGAACCGCCACGCCCTGGGATCCTCGCCCCGCTTTTTCGCCTCCCTGTCGAAGAAGTAGGGTTTCTTGCCCCGTTCTTCCAGGAAGAACCGGGCCAGCTCCAGGTAGGGCTCGCCGCCTGTGAGGCGGTAGAGCTTGACCAGGGCCAGCTCCACTTCCTGGTGGCCCGGGTAACCCGGGATCTTCCCCCGGCCTTTGCCGAAGCTCTTCACCAGGAGATCCGCATACCGGCGGACCGCGTCGAAGAGGACGGTCTTCCCCGTGGCCGCCAGGTGCTCGATCCCCGCCTCGATCAGGTGGCCCGCGCAGTAGAGTTCGTGGTTGTCCCTCAGGTTGGTCCAGCGTTCCCCGGGGGCCACGACGGTGAAGTAGGTGTTGAGGTAGCCGTCGGGCCGGGCGGCCCGGGCGATCCGGTGGGCCGCCCGGTTCACC
>CAYQBW010000475.1:0-3085 GCA_964415725.1 uncultured Planctomycetia bacterium | reverse complement strand
GTCCAGGATGGCCTTTACGGCGTCTTTGTGGACGAGGTAGGAGAGCATCTTCAGCTTCACGTATCCGTCGCGGTACATGTAGTAGCCCTTGAAGGGGCCCCACCGGGAGGAACGGGCCGAGTCCTTGATGAGAAACCAGTCGTGACCCTTGAAGCGCGTCCATCCAACCACGTGGATCCCGTGGTCATCGGTGGTCTGGTGCTTGTAGATCCGGAACTCCCGGGAGTCCTGGTCGATGAAGGGGTAGGGGATGTCGAAGGTGGGGACGTAGGCGATGTTCTCTTTGCCGTAATAGCCGGGTTCGGAGACGTCACCGCCGAAGACGGCGGTGTAGCCCTTCTTCACCGCCGAGAGCAGGGCGCCGTACCAGACGTCCAGGGGGACGTTGATGTAGCTCTTGTCGTGCCACCAGTTGTCGGGAACCCGGAATTCCGTGCGGGTCCAGAAGGGGACGCGCAGGGTGGAGAGCAGGGCCACGTAGTCCTTGGGGTGGATGCGGCAGACCTGGTCCAGGAACCCCTTTGGCGTATAGATCTTGCCCTTCCACTCGAATTTTTCCGGCGGGCGGCCCATGGTTTCGTCCAGGATCCTGCGGATCACGGGGATCACGAAGCTCTCCTCCCAGCAGGAGTTCTGCTTGCACCACTGGAGGAAACTTTTCATGCGGGCGAACATGGGATCGTGATCGATCCTTCCGTCCTTGGCGAGGACCCCCTTGTAGGCGGACTCGGGCACGACGCCGTAGAGGGAGTAAATCCTGGGAACCGCGTTGGCCTCCGAGCCCTGGCCGAAGACGCTGGTCCCCCGGGACCGCAGGAACCCCTTGGCCTTCTCCACGTATTCCCAGTAGGCCGTCCACATCTCGGAGAGCTTGATCTCCCGGCCCGTGAGCCTCTTGATCTCCGATTCCATGAAGGAGGTCGTGGCGAAGTCCCAGCAGGTGCCGCTCAAGTACTGGGGCACCGGGGGGAAGTGCCAGGCCTGCTTGAAGGCCTTGGGGCCCTTGGGCCTGGGGAGGCTGCTTGTGTCGGGCCGAAGCGACCTTGGGGGAGGAGCGGACTTCTTCCGCTCTTCCCGGAGCTTCTTCAGGATCCGGGCCGTTTCTTTCTTGATTTCCTCCTGGAGCTTCTTGTCCCGCTTGTACATCTCCTCGAGGACCGGGTCTTTGTGGGGTTTTTCATACCGCACGTGGTCCCGGCGGGGCCCCTGGGCTTGGAGAGTGACGGGGCAGGCCAGGAGCAGGAGAACCGAAAGAATCCCGAAGGAGAACTTTTTCATTTTGAAACTACTCCTTTCCAGGGGGTTGGGAGAGCTTGCGCCAGGCTACAGGCGGCGTGGAGGGCCACCAGCCTTTTTCCTGTTAGAGAGCTGTAAGACCGGGCGGGAATCCCTCTCGCTCCCGTGACAGACTCACGGGAAGACGCTATCCATGTATTGTCTTTCGGGCGATTTTCTTGCACTTTCTTTTCCACCTGTTCTCTCTTTTCCCTTCAAGGAGGTTCTTCCCGTGAAGAAAGTCTTGTCTCTTTGCGCTTTGGGGGTCCTCGCCTCCTTCGGTTCCCCCCAGACTACGGGCTCCTTCGTGGTTCCCAGCGCCCTCCAAAAGGGCCGGGGGAACTCCTATTTCTACTACCTCACCTGGTATTCCTCGGGCAACTTGTTCCAGCCTGTCCACGTCCAGTTGATCTACGACGTGAAGGACATCAAGGTGCCCGCGGCCTTGCTGAAAGAGATGTATTTCCGCAGGTCCAGCTACGTGGGAAACGAGAACTACACCTCCACGGCCACCATGGACATCACACTCGCCATGGGGCCCAATACATCGGCCGGCGCCTCCACGACCTTCAAGAACAACCTGGGCTCCAACCCGGTGGGGGTCTTCAAGGGAACGGTCAACTTTCCCAACATCAAGTATGTCCGTCCGCCCAACCTCCCGCCCTGGAACGTGAAGATCGTCTTTTCCAAGCCCTTCCCCTACATCAGCGTCCAGGGAAAAAGCCTGGTCGTGGACGTAACTTGCAAGACCTTCACCGTGACGGGAACCCGGAAAGGGCCTTGGTACATGGACATGCTGGTCCCTCCCCAAGGGAAGCGGCAAAGCAACCCGAGCGCCCAGTCCAAGTGCAAGTTCTCCAACGGGAGATACAACAGCAGCCTCAGCTACCGGAGCCCGGTCATAGGAGGAACCTGGTACGTGAGATACAACAACCTCCTTCCCAACGCCCCAGGTTTCGGGGCCCTGGGGAACGCGGGCGTGAAAGGAAAATGGGGTCCCATCACCCTGCCTTTCGACCTGGGTCCCCTGGGCGCCCCCGGTTGTTCCTGGAACATCAAGGTCCTCACCACGGTGGCCCTCAAGGCCAATTCCTTCGGCTCCGCCTCCTGGCCCCAGGTCGCCATCCCCAATTCCCCCGCTCTGGCTGGGGCGGTTTTCTTCGACCACGCCGCCTTCCTGGACGCCAAGGCGAACAGCCTGGGAATCGTCACCACCTGGTCCAGCAAGTGGACCATCGGCGGCGGCTCTACTCCTCCCGGGAGCCTGGTCTACAGGTATCGTGATACAACCCCGCCCTCCCCAACGGGCTTCTTGAGGGCCGGGTCCGCCGTGGGAATCAAGTTCGGTTATTGATTTCCGGAAAACAGGAACTCCCCCTTCCGGCCCTGCGCCGGGAGGGGGATTCTTCACCCGTCCAGCTCGGAAAGCCCCAGGGGGTCCTCCGGGTCCTCCCGCATGAACCGGGCCGCGGGAAGGGCCAGGACGTAGAGAAGGGCCGCCAGGGCCAGGACCATGGTGAAGCCCACGGAGATGGCCAGCACGATGGCCAGGACCGAGGCCAGGACCGAGGCGTAGCCGTTTACGCCCCAGGCCCAGGGCACAAGGCCTTCGCCGGTCTTTCCGAGAAGGCGCACCCCCGAGGGGAAAGGGATCCCCAGGGCCAGGCCCAGGGGGGCGATGAGGAGGACCGCTACCAGGATCCTGAGCCAGGTGTCCAGGTGGAGCAGGGCCCCAAAAAGAGGATCCAGGGCGGCCCCGTAGATGAGGGCCAGGGCGGGGATGCGGTACTGTGTGGTCAGGAAGGTGTAC
>CAYQBW010000474.1:0-3093 GCA_964415725.1 uncultured Planctomycetia bacterium | reverse complement strand
GGTCGATGCTGTCCTTGGCTCCCAGCGCGAAGGCCACGGGGCCGCCGGCGGCCCCTTCCAGCTCCTTCACCTTGGCGGGAGGGGGGATGGAGCTGACCAGGAACCGGAGCACCCCGTCTTCCTCGGTGAGGGGGATCAGGCTGTTCGTCCTGAGGAAGTTGAGGGAAAACCTGCCCATGAGGGAGTCGTCCAGCATGGCCAGGTTGGGCTCGATGAAGGGAATTCCTTCCTTTTCCCCGATGGCCTTGAGGAGTTCCCGCTCCGTGATGGAGCCCATTTCCACGAGGATTTCCCCGATGCGCTTTTGGGGGTTCTTCTTCTGGAGTTCCAGGGCGGCCGCCAGGTCCTCCCTCTTGAGGATCCCCCGCTCCACCATGAGTTCGCCCAGCGGGATGGTGGCCTTGTGGACCTGGAGGATCTTTTTCAGTTCCGACCGGGAGATGAGCCCAAGCCCCACCAGGACCTCCCCGAGGGGCTGGTTCTGCTCCAGGCGGGCCTGAACCTTCTTGGCGTACTGGATCTTGTCCTCGGTGAGGATCTTCTCCTTCACGAGGAGGTCCGCCAGGCTGATTTCCTGTTTGTATTGAGCCTTGGTGATGACCTTGACCATAGAGAGCCTTCCTGGTTCCTGGGGAGGTTCCAGCTTTTCTTTTCGGCCGGGAAGGTTGTTCTACTTTGGTCCCATTTCGGGAGAAGTGAGGGACGAGCGGCCGGGAGGAAAAAGTGTGGAGAAAACCGACAGTTTCCGGGGACCCCAACCGTGGGAACGGCCCCGTCCAATTCCGTCGCTTCTCCGGTCAGCCGGGCGGAGTCCCTTCCAGTCCGGCGGGGTCCCGGGACGGCAGGCCCCGTGCTTGGCCTCCAGGGTTGCCCCCCCGGAGGGGGCCAAATAGGATCACCCTCCATGAAAGCCCGATTCTTTCCCGCCGGCCTGGCCCCGTTCCTTCTCTTCCTTTCCCCCCTTGACGGCGAACCTCCCTATCCCATGGGCTCGCGGCTCGAACTCTTCACCGGCGGGTTCATGATCGCCCGCCTGGGAGGGAAGGCCGAACTCAGGCTCCACCACCCGGTCCCAAGGGAGCTTGTCTTCGTCACGGACAAGCCCTGGGAGGGAAACACCTGCGGGTATTTCACCATCTTCAAGGACGGCTCCAGGTTCCGGATGTATTACAGGGGATCCCACTCCAAGCCCAAGACCCGCCCCAAGGGGCTCCGGCAGGTCACCTGCTACGCCGAGAGCAGGGACGGAATCCACTGGAGGAGGCCGGAGCTCGGGCTCTACTCCTTCAAGGGCTCCCGGAAGAACAACATCCTCTGGACGGGCCCGGGGGCCCACAACTTCACCCCTTTCAAGGATTCCAACCCGGCTTGTCCGGCCGAGGCCCGCTACAAGGCCTGCGCCCGGGGTCCCTGGAAGGGAAAGGCGGCCCTTTTCGCCTTCCAGTCCCCCGACGGGATCCACTGGAGCTTCATGCAAAAGGAACCCATCCTGACCCTTGGGGCCTTCGACTCCCAGAACCAGGCCTTCTGGGATCCTTCGATCGGGAGATACCGGGTCTACCTCAGGGACTTCCGGAAGGGATACCGGGACATCCGGACGGCTACGTCCAGGGATTTCCTCCACTGGACCAGGCCCGCCTGGCTCTCCTACCCGGGGGCGCCGGTCGAACACCTCTACACCAACCAGGTCCGGCCCTACTACAGGGCCCCCCACGTCTACCTCGGTTTCCCCACCAGGTATATTCCGGACAGGGGATCCCTCACCGAGGGCCTCTTGATGTGCAGCCGCGACGGGCGGACCTTCCACCGCTGGGAGGAGGCCCTCGTCCGTCCCGGCCTGAACCGGGAGAAGTGGGGGAACCGGAGCAACTACATCTGGCTCGGCCTCCTGGAGACCAGGTCCCGCCTCCCCGGAGGGACCCCGGAGCTTTCCCTCTACGTCAACGAGGGCTACTCCCGGGGGGAGAGCCAGGGCATCCGGCGCTACACCATCCGGGTGGACGGATTCGTCTCCCTTCACGCGCCCATGGGGGGCGGCGAGGCGGTGACCCGGCCCTTCACCTTTTCGGGCCGGAAACTGGTTCTCAACGCCTCCACGTCGGCGGCGGGAGGCCTCCGGGTGGAGGTCCAGGACGCCGGGGGAAGACCCATCCCCGGTTTCACACTCCGGGACTGCCCCGAGATCTACGGCGATTCCCTTTCCCTGGCCGTCCGCTGGAGGAAAGGGGCTTCTCCCGCCTCCCTGGCCGGCCGTCCCGTCCGCCTCCGTTTCGCCCTCCGCGACGCGGACGTCTATTCCTTCCGGTTCGTCCGGGGAGGAAAGCGATGAAAGTCTTGATCTGCGGAACAGCGGAAGCTACGGGGATGCGCGCCGCCCGGGAAGGAGCCGGCGCGATCCGGGAAGCCCTGGAGACCAAGGGCGGGGCGGTGATCGTTCTGGCCACGGGGGCCTCCCAGTTCCACATGCTCGACGCCCTGGTGCGGGAGGATGGAATCGACTGGAAAAAAGTCGAGGCCTTCCACCTGGACGAGTATGTCGGGCTTCCGCCGGATCACCCGGCTTCCTTCAGGAGGTATTTGAGGGAGCGCTTCGGGGAGCGCCTTCCCGCGCCTTTGAAGGCCTTCCACTACGTCCGGGGGGACGCCCCCGACCCGGAGGAGGAGTGCCGGCGCCTGGGGGCCCTCATGGAGGAGAAGGATGTGGACGCCGCCTTCGTGGGGATCGGCGAGAACGGCCACCTGGCCTTCAACGATCCGCCCGCGGATTTCGAGACCGAAAGGGCCTTCCTGGTGGTCTCCCTGGACGAGGCCTGCCGGAGACAGCAGGTGGGGGAGGGATGGTTCTCCTCCCTGGAAGAGGTGCCGGGGAAGGCGATCTCCATGTCGATCCGCCGGATTCTCCGGTCCAGGTTCATCGCCTGCACCGTCCCGGAACTCCGCAAGGCCAGGGCCGTGAAGGAGACCCTTCTCGGGCCCGTCACGCCCATGGTTCCCGCCTCGATCCTTGGGACCCACCCGAACTGTTCCCTTTTCCTGGACCGGGAATCGGCCTCACTCCTGGAGGTGGAAGGCGGGCTTCCTTCGGGGGGGGAG
>CAYQBW010000473.1:0-3097 GCA_964415725.1 uncultured Planctomycetia bacterium | reverse complement strand
GGGCCCGCCCCCTTCCACGACGAAAAGAGGCAGGAAGGTGGAAAGCGCCACGGCCGTGAAGGAGCGGGCGAAGACGATCACCCCCAGAAGGAACAAGAGCCGGAACAGAGGCCCCATGGGCTCCTCCGCCCTTGCCTGGGCCGCTTTCTTACGCTCCTCCGGATGCATGTCCGCGACCCCGGGGGGAAGAGCCTTCCAGACCAGGATCGACGCAAAGAGCGCGAGAGGAAGGAGGATGGGAAGACCGGCGAGGCCGAAAAGGGAAAGAGCCCCCAGGCAGACCAGGGGGCCCGCCGAACGGGCTCCTTCCCCGGCGAACATGAAAAAAGACATGCCCCGGCCGACTCTCCCTTTGCCAACCCGGGCCAGGACCACGGGGGCCGGAACGTGCCAGAGGGCCGATCCGATTCCACCGATGAAGAGCACCGCCGCCAGGAGGCCCCGGGAAGGAACGAGACCCAACAAGGTCATGGCGCCCCCCGTCAAAAGGGGAGCGGCCGCCAGGAGAATGCGCAGGTTCAGCCTGTCCCCCAAAAACCCTATCAAGGGATTCGCCAGGGAGGGAAGACGCTGGATGGTCGACAGGACTCCCACCGAAGTCTGGCTGAGAGAAAGGCTCTCCCGGAGCACGGGAAGGAGGGGGGGAAAGAAGGAGCTGAAGACGTCGTGCAGGAAATGCCCCGCCGCGATGGCCAGGGTCGGCCCCCAGAGGTATCCCTTCCCGGGTTTCGACGGCATCCCGCTCACAAGCAAGCCCGCTTCGGCCAGGGTTCCTACATGAGGCCCTTGTAGAGGCCGCCGTCCACAAGGATGGTGGCCCCGGTGACGTAGGAGGCCTTTTCCGAGCAGAGGAAGGCCGCCAGGGCGCCCAGCTCGTCCGGGTTTCCCATGCGGCGCAAGGGAACCTCCCGGAGGAGGCGTTCCCGGACATCTTCCGGCGCCTCTCCCTCCGCCGAGGCGCGCTCCGCCAGGAGGGACCGGGCCCGCTCGGTGTCGAAATACCCCGGGCAGAGGTTGTTCACGGTGATCCCGTAGGGCCCGACCTCGCCGGCCAGGGTCTTGGCCATGGAGACCAGGGCGGACCGGATCGAGTTGCTGAGAACCAGGTCCGGGCTCGGCTGCTTCACCGTGATGGACGTGAGATTGAGAATCCGGCCCCACCGGGATTGCTTCATCCCCGGGAGGACTCTCTTCACGGCGTGGATCACGGGCCGGAGAAGAAGGCCGAAGGCCTCCTCCCAGGCCTCCTCGGGAAGGCTCTCGAAGGTCCCCGGCGGCGGCCCCCCGGCGTTGTGGAAGTAGATGTCCACGCCCCCCCAGGCGGCCAGGGCGTCGTCGATCCAGGCATCCAGCCGGGAAAGGTCCCGAACGTCACAGGTTAGGGCCCGCACCTCGGCGCCGGTCTCTCTCTCGATCCGCTTCCGGGCCTCCTCCAAAGGCCCCTCTTCGCGGGCGCAGATGGAGACCCGCGCTCCCTCACCTGCCAGGGCCCTTGCCGCGGCGAACCCCAGCCCCCTGCTTGCCCCGCCCACGAGGGCTCTCTTTCCTTCCAGGCCCAGGTCCATGGGGGTTTCCTCCTTTGTGGGAGTTCAAGAAAGCCTCCAGCCTCCCCAGACGCTCCGCCGCCCGTTTCCTCTTGGAAGGGGACAAGCGGGCGGTCCCAAGGAGTCTGCGGCTTTTCTCCAGGAGTTTCCAGGACCTGGTCCGGTCTCCTTTCCGCCCCAGGACCTCCGCCAGGAAAAGGAGGGCCTCGGGATCGCTCTCCTTTGTGAGGGCGACCAGTTTTTCGGCAGCGCGAGTATCCTCCCCGGGAGGCGTTCCCGCCCCCTCGAGCAGGCCGTCGGCGTGGAGCTCCGCCAGGGTGAACCAGTCCCACAGGGACCCGGGATCCTTCCGGAGCCAGCGCAGGATCTCCTTCCTCGCCTCGGCGGGCCTCTTCAGGTCCTTGTAGACCCGAACGAGGTTCTTGTGGGAAATCCGGAAATCCGGTTCCAGGGAGGCCGCCTTAACCATGTGGGGCAGGGCCTCCTCGAAGCGTCCCAGCCGGGCCAGGGTGGTCCCCAGGTTGAGATGGTACCTGCCGTTTCCCGGCGACCTCTCCAGGGCCTCGCGGAACCAGTAGAGGGCTTGTTCCGGGTTCTTCCTGTAGAGCAGGCCCATCCCGTTGTAGGCGTCCCCCCTGTCCGGATCCGACCGTATGAGCAAACGGTAGTGTTTCTCGGCTTCCGCCGCCTTCCCCAGCTTTCTCAGGGTCCAGGCCAGGTTGGCCCGGACCTGGTAATCCCGGGGATCCAGCTCCAGGGCTTTCCCGAGGGAAGACGCGGCATCCTCCAACCTCCTCCCGGCCATGTAGAGGAGACTCAGGTTCATCCAGGGAGACACGTAATCCGGCCTCAACTCGATGGCCTTCTTCAAGCACTCCTCCGCTTCCTCCCGCTTCCCGGCCTGGTAGAGGTTGAGTCCCAGGTTGTTCCAGGCCAGGGCGAGTCCCGGGTCTTTCGAGACGGCCTTCCTGTAGAACGTAATCGCTTCCTTCCGGTCTCCCTCCCGGGAGGCCAGGGCCCCCAGGTGGTTGTAGATGCCCGCCGCCGTCTTGGGATCTTTTCCGTTCCGGGCCAGGTCTTCCCGAAGGGCCGCCCGGGCGCGGTCGAATCTCCCGAGCCGGACGAGGCAGTAGGCCTGGAGCCGGTAGAACGGATGGTCCAGCCACCCCTTTACCTTCCCCTGGGGTTCCAGGACCTCCAGGGCCCGGGCCGGGTCGAGGGGAGCGAGGGCCGTGGCAAGGAAAAACCGGGCGTAGAGTCTCCGGGGCCAGAAAGTTTCCAGGCCCAGGGCGGCCTTGCGCGCCGCCCGGGAAGCCTGGTCCGCCGCCTTGCCCGCCTCGCTCGCCTTGAAGGCCAGGGCGGCAAGCTGGTAGAAGAAGAGGGCCCTCGGCCTGGAAGAGAGAAGGATCGCCTTCTCCGTGTTCTCGATCGCCCGGCGGTAATCGGAACCCGCCAGGGTCCAATCCGCGCGCCTTCCCGCCTTCAAACCCTCCAGGAAGTAATCCATGGAAGAGGCGCTCCCTTTCGGGAAAGAAGCCTTCCCCTCCCTTTTC
>CAYQBW010000472.1:0-3099 GCA_964415725.1 uncultured Planctomycetia bacterium | reverse complement strand
GCCCCGTGACCCGATGTTTCCCTAGGCCCCTCCGCCACTCTCCTGGGTTTCCCTTTCCACTTCGCGGAAGGAGGGAGTTAGGTTTCCGGCAGCCCCCCACCACGGAAAGGACTCGGGAAAAACCCGCGCCGGACGGGGCGGTCCAGCGGGGCAAAAACCTCTTTAGGGGCATTTTAGGAGATGGTGCCGAAAAAAATCCTAACCCGGGCGGAGCCGGACCATCCCTTCTTTTTCTATACCTCTCTCCGGAACTTACCTTCCTCCCCCCGCAACCGGCCGGTACCCCTCCGCTTCAAATCGGGACGCCCCGCAAAAACCGGCCGCCCGGAGGTTCCTCACATGGAAAAGAACTGGAGTTCCCCCAGCTCCCCCTCCAGGCGCTTGGGATCGGGCACAGGCCCCGCGGCCAGCTTGCGGGCCTCCTCCTCGGCTTCCCGGAGCCATTGTTGGTAGAGCTTCTTTCTTTCCGCCGCCGGGAGCGCCGAGGGCCGGACGGTTCCCGCGCCCAGGGCGGCCTCGATGGAAAAGGGCTCTTCCCGGACCTCTTCCCTGCAATGCCCCCAGTGGCCCGTGTGGATGTCGAAACAGTAGCTCGACACGAAGAGCCAGGCCGACCGCCCCAGGAAGTCCACGGCGTCGATGACGAAGTCCGCCTCCTCGTCGTCCATGGTGTAGTGGAACCCCACCCGGCACCACCCGGGCTTGAGGCCCTGGTAGCCCCGGAGCACCCACTTGCGGTACCGCTCCGATTCCTCCGGCCCGATTCCCAAAAGCCTGTGGCCGTAGGGCCCGGCGCAGGAACACCCCGCCCGGGACTGGATGCCGAAGAGATCGTTCAGAAGCACCGTGAGAAGCCGGGGGTGGATCCAGCCCCCCCGGGGGTCCCGGACGTTGAAGGAGACAATGGCCACCCTGAGGGATGGATCCCTGTTTCCCAGGATGTGAAGATTCGGGTTGGCCTCCCAGCGCGCGAAGGCCCTGCGCAGGAGTTCCCCCTCCCGCCTCTCGATCCTTTCCACCCCGGCGGCCCTCTTCACCTCGAAGGCCAGGGCGGCCTTCATGGTCTGGAGCACGCCGGGGGTCCCGGCCTTCTCCCGGGCCTCGATGTCGGACATGTAGTCCTGTGTTTCCGGGCTCACGTAATCCACCGTCCCGCCGCCTCCCACCGTGGGAGGCAGGTCCTTCCGGTAGACCTTCTCGTGGAAGACCAGGATTCCCGAGGAGCCCGGCCCCCCCAGGAACTTGTGGGGCGAGATGAAGACCGCGTCCAGCGAAGGATCCCCCCCGGCGGCCCCGGGCGGAGGATTCATGTCGATCTCCACGTAGGGGGCGCAGGCCGCGTAGTCGAAGGCCGCCAGCGCCCCGTGGGCGTGGAGGAGCCGGGCCGCCTCGTGGACGGGCGTCCGGATCCCCGTGACGTTGGAAGCCGCCGAAAAGGACCCGATCCTCAGCCGCCCCATGTAGGCCGGCTCCTTCAGGAGCCTCTCCAGGTGGGCCAGGTCCAGCCTCCCGTCGGGGGCGAGATCCACCTCCACCACCTGGGCCAGGCCCTGGCGCCAGGTCACCTCGTTGCTGTGGTGCTCGTAGGGACCGACGAAGACCACGGGGCGCCTCTTCTCCAGGGCCTCCTCCAGGTCGCGGAGAGCCCCCTCGCCCTTTTCGGCTCGAAGGATTTCCTTGATCAGGGCCATCGTCGCCGGGGGAACCTGGACCCCCAGGATCTGCTGGAACTTGTCGATGGCCCCGGTGGACCCGGCGCCCACGGCGATGAGCTTTCCCTGGGGACCGGCGTTCACCGCCTCCTTGATGGTCTCCTCCGCCCTGTGGAGAAGCCTGGTCATGCTCCGGCCCGAGACGTCGTCCTCGGTGTGGGTGTTGGCGTAGGTCCGCTGGACGTGCATCAAGTAGTTTTCGATGAAGGCCAGGCCCCGGCCCGATGCGGTGTAGTCACAGTAGGTCATGAGCCTTTCCCCGAAGGGGGTCCGGAACATGGCGTCGATGCCCACGATCTGCTCTCGAAGAAAGGAGAAGTCCAGCCGGGTGGGTTCCATGAGACCTCGCTCCAGAAAGGGTCGCCCCGGATCCTCAGGAGAGGGAAAGGTTAGCAAAAAAGCCTTCCTGCCTCTTCTTTCAGAGCCCTTTCAGGGCCGCCCGGACCAGGGGATTCATCTCCACCCGGGCCAGGGCCTTCAGCTTCTCCAGGTCCCCTTCGTTCCCGATGGAACGGAGCGCCCGGACCGCCTCGGCCCGAAGCACCGGGTCCGGATCCTCCAAAAGATCCAGGAGAAGAGGCCGGGCCGCGGAATCCCGGATCTTTCCAAGGATCCGCGCCAGGGCAATCCGGCCGGGGCCTTTCTTCCTTTTCTTCAGCTCCTCCCGGAGCCGGGGCGCCCCTTCCGAGCCCAAGGCCTCCAGGGCTCTCTCCGCCCTCTGCCGGACCGGCCAGGCCGGATCGTCCAGCAAGAGCGGAAGGAGCCGGGAGATCCCTTCCCCGCAGCGGACACCTTCCAGGCAGGCCGCGGCGGCGATCCTGTCGGGAACGGACTTGGACTTGCAGAGGGCGTCCAAGCCGGCCGGGACATGGTCCAGGCCCAGCCGCCCCAATGCCTCGGCCGCGGCCCGCCGGACCAGGGGGGACGGGTCGCCCGAAAGCAGGCTCTCCAGCTTCTTCAAGGCCGACCGGTCTCCCAGGCGTCCCAGGATCCGGGCCGCCAAGGCCCGGGCCTGGGGAAAGGGCCGATCCAGTCCCTTCCGGAGGGCCTCCCGGGCGTCGTCTCCCACGGCAAGGGCCGCGTCCTCCAGGAAAGACCCCATGGCCGGCGTGGGTGAGGCGAAGACCCGGGCGGCGAGCCATTCCACCCCGGCCTTCCCCATCCGGGCCAGGTCTTCCACGGCCGCCTTCCAGGAAGAGGACCCGGGAAGGGAGGAGAGGGCCAGGTGGAGATCCCTTTCCAGGGAGAGGAGGGAGGGAGGCCCTGCCTTCTCCCCGGGGAGAAGGGACGCCCCCGGCTTCGGGGAGGAGGACTCGCTTTTCGCCCCTCCGGAATCGATCGCAAGCCCTCCAAGGCCCCGGGTCTTCCACCCTCCGTCCGAGGGGCC
>CAYQBW010000471.1:0-3100 GCA_964415725.1 uncultured Planctomycetia bacterium | reverse complement strand
CCGCCAGCTCGCCTGGCACCGCCTCGAGTTCTACGGGTTTCTCCACACCACGGTGAACACCTTCACCGACAAGGAGTGGGGTTACGGCGACGAGGATCCCAATGTCTTCAACCCGACCGACTTCGATCCCGACCAGATCGTCGGGACCGCCAAGGCGGCGGGCATGAAGGGGGTGATCATCACGGCCAAGCACCACGACGGGTTCTGTCTCTGGCCGTCCAAGTACACCAGGCACAGCGTCAAGTACAGCAAGTGGAAAAACGGCAAAGGCGACTACGTGGGCGCCATCGCCCGCTCCTGCCGCAAGTTCGGCCTGAAGTTCGGAATCTACCTCTCTCCCTGGGACCGGAACCGGGCCGACTACGGCCGCCCCTCCTACGTAACCTACTACAGAAACCAGCTCCGGGAGCTTCTCACCAACTACGCCCCGGTCTTCGAGGTCTGGTTCGACGGGGCCAACGGCGGCACGGGCTACTACGGCGGCGCCCGGGAGAGGCGGACCATCGACCGCTCCACCTACTACGGCTGGCCCACCACCTGGGCCCTGGTCCGCCGGCTCCAGCCCATGGCCTGCATGTTCAGCGACGTGGGCCCGGATATCCGCTGGGTGGGCAACGAGAGGGGCCTGGCCGGCGACCCCTGCTGGGCCACCTACACCCCCCATTCCAGGGTGAAGGGGAAACCCCCGGCCCCCGGGGAGGTCCGCTACCGGGAAGGTTTCCACGGCCACAGGCACGGCAAATACTGGATGCCCGCCGAGGTGGACGTCTCCATCCGCCCCGGCTGGTTCTACCACCCCAGCCAGGACAACAAGGTCAAGAGCCCCGAGACCCTGGTAAAGATCTACTTCCAGTCCGTCGGCCGGGGGGCCTCCCTCCTTCTCAACGTCCCCCCCGACCGGCGCGGGCGGATCCACGACCAGGACGTGAAATCCCTCATGGGCTTCCGCCGCATCCTGGACCGGATCTTCGAGAAGGACCTGGCCCGGGGCGCGAAAGTCGTCGCGTCCAACGTACGTGGAAATTCCCTTCTTTACGCTCCCTCCAACGTCCTGGACCACGACCGGGACACCTACTGGACCTGCGACGACGGCGTCACCTCCCCCACCCTGGAACTCCGCCTGCCGAAAAAGACCACCTTCGACGTGGTGGACCTCCATGAATACCTCCCCCTGGGCCAGCGGATCGACACCTGGGCCCTGGACGCCTTTCAAAACGGAAAGTGGGTGGAATTCGCCAAGGGACAGGCCATCGGCAACCGCCGCCTCTGGCGGGGAAAACCCGTCACCACCACCAAAGTCCGCCTCCGCCTCACCGGCCCTGTCTGCCCCGCCCTGAGCGAATTCGGCCTCTACAAGCAATAGGCCCTAAAGCCCCAAAAAAACCTGAAAGAAGGCGCTCTTTATCACCCAATAATATCCCCGGCCCAATCGGGCCGGAGGTCCATTTCAAGATCGACAACCTGGAAACCCACCGAAACCCGCGGTGCCAGGTGTTCTTCCAGAGGTTGATTACCAAAAACAGCGACCTCCCTGATACAGGTGGGAGTCAGCTTGAAGCGCTGCCCAGCACCTCGACGTCGTCTACTTGCGCATCTCGACAATAGAAATGGATAACCTCGTTCTCAAAGTCGAGGACTTCCCACCGGATACCATCCCACTGCCGGTCCGAGATGTCGCGGACATCGAAGCCGCAGATTCCCTCGTAGCTACTTGCGAACTCAATTCGCAGTGAACGGACATCCCAGAACCTCAGCTTGACACGAATGTTCGGAGTACGATCTTTAGTCTCCATGACCATTACCGCCACGAACTCCGGCCTGTCCCAGTCCATATCTCGACGGACGGAAAACTCTCGAATCACCGTGAGCTCATGGAGGAACAGCTTACCTGCCACCTCCTGGATGCGGTGGACCCCTCGCATCGCCCCGGTCATCAGCGCCTCCCTCCCGGATACAGGCCGGGAGTAGGATCAGAAATCCTGCCCTGGCGCCGTTCGAGAGTTACCGAGCGCTCTTTACCGGTGTAGATCTGGCCTGCGATGTGGAAGGCCAAGACGCGAGTTTCCGCGCCCGCGGCCCAGTCCGCCGACGCGATCACCGGGGCGAGCAAACTCGCCAGGACGCACAGCAGCGGGAAGATGGGCCATTGATTCAGCATGGATCCAGTATCTCGCATAGGGCTGGCCTGGGCAAGGCCGCATGGCACGCCAGGACTCCCAGATCCTTGGGGAAGTGGACCAGGAAGGAATCGATGCCCCCGGCCCTGGAGGTATGCCAGTGCCTCGCGGCTCTTGTTCAAGGTCGCGTGGTAGTAATCAATCACCCGGCGCAAGAGCGCCTTGTCGCCCGCGCCTTCCTCGTCGCCCTCGATGCGCTGGTCGCCGACTCCAAGCTCCCTGACGTCCTCGGCGACCAGGCCACGTTCGAGCGCTGGAAAGCCCTCGACTCCCTGCCCCAATGCGAGCGCCAGCGCATCCTTGCCGTCCTCGAAAGCCTCATCCGCGACGCGCAACCCAGAATTGCATACGCCACGCTAGGGTAGCCTAGCTCCGAGTGGGTCTGGCTATCGCTTTCCGCCTCCACCGTCCACCCTCTGCCAAAGCCGATCCACTTGGGCCGCATCCAACTCGACCATCCGAGCGTAGGCGTCCTGGCTAGCCGCAATGAATCCTGGACCAATAACCAATTCTGGCCAGTCCGGAAACCCGTTGCAAACCCAGTCCTTCGGAAGCGATGTCTCAGTTATTTCAAACAACCATGCTGGGAGCCAACCCGGAATGTCAAGATCATTGATCACGAGAAAGCAAACCACGCCCTCATACACTGAGATGGCATGCACCTCGTAATCGCGTCCCGGTGTAAGGTCCGGGTCCCTTGCGTATGGCTCAATGTGCGCGGGACACCCCGCCATGTCTGGGTTTCGGAATTCAACCCTCATGTTATCGCTTCCTCCGAAGAACGATCTTGAAGTCGTCAACGGCCCCCGTGGTTTGGTTGTACAGGTAGTGGACAGTGAAGGTCGCGTGGTAGTAATCAATCACCCGGCGCAAGAGCGCCTTGTCGCCCGCGCCTTCCTCGTCGACCTCGGTGCGCTGGTCGC
>CAYQBW010000470.1:0-3102 GCA_964415725.1 uncultured Planctomycetia bacterium | reverse complement strand
CCCTCTTTCTCCTTGTAGAAAACCCGGACGAGGAAGAGACCGCAGGCGGGCAGGACGGGCCCGGCGCGCCGCCGGTCCCGGGAAGCGAGGATTTCCTCGACATCCCCGGGGCGAAAACGCCCCCGCCCCACGTCCACCAGGGTCCCGGCCATCGTCCGGACCATGTTGTAGAGAAAACCGTCTCCATCCACGAAAATCCAAAGGAAATTCCCCCTGGGAAAAACGTGGACGGCCTTGACGGTCCGAACCGTGGATTTCCTGGGGTAGCCGGGATTCGTGGAAAAAGCGGCGAAATCCTTCCGCCCCACCATCAACGCGGCCGCTTCCCTCATGGCCTCCAGGGAAAGCTCGTACCGCACGTGGGCAAAATACCCTCTCCCGAATGGAGGAGCCACGGACCCCCTGTAGATCCGGTAAGCGTATCTTTTTCCCGTGGCATGGTAGCGGGCATGGAAATCGGGGGGAGCGTTCCCCATGGAAAGAACGCGGATCTCCCGGGGAAGACAGGCGTTCAGCGCCCTTTGCAGGACCTCCACGGAAAGGGGCGACTCCGTCCGGAAGTTGGCCGTCTGGCCCAGGGAGTGCACCCCCGCGTCCGTCCGGCTCGCCCCCGTCACGGGGGTCCTGCTGCCCGTCACGCGTTCCAGGGTTCGCTCCACCTCCTCCTGGACCGTCCTGAACCCGGCCTGCCTCTGCCAACCGGAAAAAGGCCTTCCGTCATAAGCGAGGGTCATCCAGAGGTTCCGCATGGGAGGGCCGGTTCCTGTCACCTTTATCAATCATAAAGCAAACCCGGCGAATTTCCAGGCCTTCCCGTCCGGGAGGCCGTCCTTTCTACGAAAGGGCCGCCCCGGGGAGAGAAATCCCTCGAATCGAGTCAAAACGCCCGGGTCACAACAAGGGGCGCCTCCCCTCGAAGGCGTCGGCCAGGATGGGGGACTGGACTTGCTCGATCGAGGACCCGGCGGGCATCCCCCTGGCGATGCGGGTCACCCGGACCCCCTTTCCGGCCAGGGCTTCCGCCAAAAGCCTCGCTGTGGCCTCCCCCTCCTGGTCCGGGTTGTTCGCCAGGATCACCTCCTTTACCTCCCCCCCCTCCAAGCGCTCCAGGAGCCGGGGGATCTCCAGGGCTTCCGGCCCCGCACCATGTAGCGGGGAGAGCCGGCAAGGAAGCACGTGGTAGAGCCCCCGGTAGACCCGGGCCTTCTCCAAGGCCAGCAAGTCCCTGGGGTCCTCCACCACGCACAGCAGGGAGCGGTCCCGGTCGGGGTCGGCGCAGATCCAGCAAGGGTCCGTGGAGGCCAGGTTGCCGCAGATCCGGCAGGGATGGATCTCCCTGCGGGCCTGGAGGATGGCTTCGGCCAGGGCCCTGGCCTGGGAGGCTTCCACTTTCAGAAGGTGGTACGCCAGCCTCCGGGCCGTCACCTTTCCCACGCCGGGAAGGGTGGCGAGCTTCTCTTCCAGGACCTGGACCGCCTTGGGCGGGCCGACGGGCGTCTTTCCGGCCCCCGCCACGGCCTCAGAAACCCAGGCCCATTCCGGGAAGGCCCAGGCCTCCCGTCACCTTGGCCATCTCGGCGTCCCGGATCTTCTGGGCCTCCTTGGTCGCCTGGGAGATGGCCGCCACCACCAGGTCCTCCAGCATGGCCACGTCCGAGGGATCCACCACCTCGGGATCGATTTTGATGGAGAGGACCTCCATGGCGCAGTTGACGTGGGCCTTCACCACCCCGCCCCCGGCGGTCCCTTCCACCACCCGCTCTTTCAGGTCCTCCTGGAGGCGGGCCATCTGTTTCTGCATCTTCTGGGCCTGGCGTAGGATACTCTCCATCCCGCCGAATCCGCTGGGAGTCATGATTCTTGGCCTTCCTCTCTGCCCTCGGCCGGGTGATTCATGAATCATCCCCGCCTGCGGGCCCCTGGGGGTCTCCAAACAAACCAGCCTGCCTGGGAGGAGGCTCCACCGCCTCGCCCCCGAACTTTTCCTTGAGAAGTTTCGTGCCCGGCGTCTCCTTCACCCGCCCGGACCGGCGGTTCCGGGACTCCAGGGGCGCACGGTTCTCGAACCGAACCTGCGCCTCCCGGCCCAGGACGGCCCGGGTCACCCGGGCCAGGCGCTCCCGCGCTTCCTTGGATTGGAAACGGTCCATCTCCACCCGGGATAGCCCCTGGACCCGCACCACGATCCAGTTCCCTTCCCGCCCCACTTCTCCCCGGGAGATGGGTTCCCGGATGGAAGGAAAGGCCTTGGCCACTTCCTCCCGGAGGCGCTCCAGGTCCTCCCGGGAAAACTCTTCCCTCTCTTTGGGGCCGGAAGAGGGCTCCTCCTCGGGCCCCGAAGCGGGGGCGGACGCCTTTCCCGGGCTTCGAACCTCCCCGGCGGAGGGAGGAGAAGGTCTCACCTGGGAGGGGCCCTCCCCGGCGGGAGAGGCCGCGGCCGAGGGGAGAGCCTCCGCCGGCCCGGGAAGGCCCAGGCCCTTTTCCCGGAGAACTTTCAAAAGGGTCTCCAGGTCCACCAGTTCGGAGGCCTGGGCCATCTGGACCAGGGCCAGCTCCAGGGCGATCCGTTTTTCCTCCACCCGGCGCAACCGGGCCTTCCCCTCCAGGCCCGCCCGCAACATGGCCGTGAGACCCTGCACCCGGGCTTTCTCCGCCAGGGATGCCAGCAAGTCCCGGGTCTGCCCGGTGGCGTCCAGGAGAGGAGTGTCTTTTCCCCCCACCTTCACCAGGAGCACGTCCCGCAAGGCGTCCAGGACCTCCCCCAGGAAGGATTCCTCGTCCAGGCCCGAGGCGACCAGGGAGGAGGCGTCTTCCAGGAGCCCCGGAAGATCCTTTTCCAGGATCCGCCCCGCCACGCCCAGGGCCCGGCCCAGGCCCACCCTTCCCAGCACGCGCCGGAGGTCTTCCAGGCCGAAGTCCCCTTTCATCCCGGAGGCCAGGGTGAGCACTCTCTCAAGGATGCTTTCGGCGTCCCGCATTCCACCTCGGACGGAGGCGGCGATCTCCGAGAGCACCTCCGCCGGGATCTTTTTCTTTTCGGCCTTGCAGATTTGCCCGAGCCGGGTGGCGATCTCCCCGGGTCCGATCCGGTGAAAAGTAAGC
>CAYQBW010000469.1:0-3107 GCA_964415725.1 uncultured Planctomycetia bacterium | reverse complement strand
GTGCCAGGCCCGGGCGTTGGGGATCCTGAGAAAGAGGTCTCCCCCGGGCCGCACCGCCTCGAAAACCCGGGAAAAGACCTTCCAGGGCGGGCCCTCCGAGAGGGGGATCCCCGAGAGCGCAAGGGCCGGAAAGGGGCCGTCCTGGGGGCCGGGGAGCCCCCTCGCCACCTTTTCCGGCGGGGCGGAAGAGGCCTCGAGGAATTCCTCGAAGCAATTCCCCTGAAAGGAAAATCCCCTCGGGAGATCCCCCAGGGGGAATCGATCCTTGTCTTTCGCCATGACCCAACCCCGGGGTTGACCGGGGACCCTTTGCCTGCCTTCGCCTGCCCCGACGGTCCCCTTTCCGGCACGGCGCCGGGGAGGACGTCAGTGGGTGTATCGGCAGGAAAGAGATTCCAGGTTGACCTCTTCGTCCAGGAGTTCCCAGGCCTTCCGGGCGCTCCTCTCCCAGGTCCAGGCCGACCTGATCATCATGGACGCGGCCTTCCCCGCCGTGCGGAGTGGCCCCTTTTCCTCCAGGGCCTCCACCATCTTTTCCGCCAGCTCCGCCTGGTCGGGCTCCAGGATCCAGGGGACCCCCGCGCAGGGGATGGGCAGTTCCACCTCCCTTCTGGCGGCCGGGACGGTAAGAACCGAGTCTCCCTTTGCGAAATCGTCCGTGGCGCCCCCGCCGGTGACGATCACGGGAAGGCCCGAGGCCATGGCCTCCAGGACGGGAAGGCCGAACCCCTCCCCCCGGTAGGGATGAACCAGGGTGTCGCAGGTCCTGTAGAGGGCGGCCATCTGGGCGGGCTCCAGCTTCTCCGGCACGCGCAGCACCGCCGGGGCCCCCGCCGTGGAGGCCACCTTGTCCACGAGCCTGCCCATGCCCTGGCCCTCGTAGAAATCCCTGCCCCCTACTTCCTTGACCACCAGGCACACCGGGTCGGAGGCCTTGAAGGCCCGCAGGTAGGCCCCCAAGAGCACGTCCAACCCCTTCCGGAAGAGGGCCCCGCCGACGAAGAGAAAGGCGTGCCTGCCCCCGATCCGCTCCTTCAGTTCCTCCAGGACGGGCCCCTGGGGGGTGAAGAGGTCGGGGTCCACCCCGTGGCGGACGACCCTGACCTTCCCGGAAGGAATCCCCGACTCGAGGAAGGTCCTCCGCACGTGGTCGGAGTGGACCCAAATCCTGTCCACCGTCTCGAGAGGGGCCAGCCAGGCCAGGGGGATCCTCCCCCACTCCCAGTCCATCCGGGCGATGAAACGCCTGGCCAGGGGCCTCCGGAAGACGGGAGGCCACCCTCCCCGGACCAGGGCCTCCACTCCGGGGATCTCGTCGAAGACCAGGAGGGGAAGAAGTTCCGCCCGGGCCCCTTCCTTTCCGGGAGCCAGGTCGGCCGGGCCCGTGGCCAGGACACGCACCTCCCCTTCCCGGGCCCGTGCCATGGCCCGGGCCAGTTCGGCCATGATGAACGCCTGGGAGCCGTCCCGGAAAAGGGGGCCTTCGAAGACGACCCGGGGGCGTTTCTCCAGGTGGGAATCGATCCTCCGGAACCGGACCAGCTTCCTCCCCAGGACCCACCGCGAAAGGGTCCGGGCCGCTTCCTCCCGGGCCCTGTCGCCCATCCCGGGAAAGCCGCCTTTGCCCTGGACCGCTTCCATCAAGGCCCGGGCCAGGTCCGCCGGATCGGGTTCCCAACCGCCGCCCTGGGCGGGACGCATGGTCAGAAGCCGGGCAGTCCCCGGTTCCCCGCAAAGATCCAGGTGGTCCCCCCACCCCGGAACCACGAGGGGGACGCCCGCGGCAAAGGCCCTTCGCTCGGCCCCGGTGACCCGGGGCGAACTCCCGGGGAAGAGGGCGCAATGGACCGCCGCCAGCATCCCCCCCACACGGTCCCGCGGAAGGGGGCCGTGGACCCGCACGACGGCGGGGCTCCTGGCGCCTCCGCCCCGGGCCAGGAGTTCCGGAAGGGCACCCTCCAGGACGGGAACGTCCTCCTCGGAGGGGGCCACCATGTGGAGGACCACCTCCTTCTTTCCCTGGAAGAGTCGGGCGAAGACCTGGACCAGGTTTTCCCACCCGCTTCCTTCCAGGGAGTCCGGGGCGAAGAGGAAGCGAAAATCACCGTCCATGGAAAAGGCCGGAAGGGGCTCGGCCTTCTCCCTGAGCCAGGAATCGGGCAAGGGGTTGGGCAGGAAGACGATCCGCTCGGGCGGGATCCCCGCCTCCAGGAGAACCCGGTAGTCCCTCCGTGTCGCCACCCGGATCTCCCCCGCTCCTTCCAGGGCGGCAGGGGAGGTCCCCTCCGCCTCCCCGGGAGGGATTTCCAGGACCGGTCCCCCGGGACCCGGGTCCGCGAGGCGGGCTTGCTTGAGCGCCCGGATCCGCGCGGCGGCGGCGGCCCCCGCCACGGCCGGAAGGTGATTGCGCGTTATGTAATCCGCGGCCCCCCTTCCCCGGCGCTTGCGCTCCAAGGGAAGCCCCCTCAACTTTTTCAGGGCCAGTTCCATGGAATCGTCCCTGCCCAGGGGAAAGGCCCGGGAGGAGTGGAGGAGCGACCTGAGGACCCCCTGGCCGAACCCCATGGGCGCGATCCCGCAGGCCATGGCGTAGAGAGCCACGAGCCCCCGCTCGTCCTCGTCCCTGGGCACCACCACCGACTCCACGGCCATGCAAAGAGAGCAAAGTTCCTCCGGGCCGAGGGCCTCCTCCACCAGGAGGATGTCGGGAATGTCCGCGGAGTCCCGGCCCAGCTCCCGGATCCGGGCGGCCACCCTCTCTCCCAGGGGAATCCTTCCGGCTCCCGGCCTGGGCGCCAGCACCAGGGTCACGTCCTCGCCCGGCTCGAAGGCTCCCAGCCAGGCGGCCACGACCTCCTCCCACCCGGTGCGACCCTTCTCGTCCACGAAGGCCAGGACCCGGAACCCCTCCCTGTCCTCCAGGGGATAGGGCTCGATGGGCCTGAGCCCCTCCAGGGCCACCACGGGAGGGACCACCGCCACCTTTTCCGCGGGGATCCCCGCCTTGTAGAGGATCTCCCGCCCACGCCTGGTGGGCACCCAGATCTCGTCCACCCGCTCCAGGGCCGAAGCCCAACCCCGTGGCAGGGGATCGGGAACGGGAAAGC
>CAYQBW010000468.1:0-3110 GCA_964415725.1 uncultured Planctomycetia bacterium | reverse complement strand
CAAGGATCTTCCCCTTGGAGGGGGCGGAGGGGAAGGACACCGCCGCCTCCGGAAGAACTATCGGTTCAACCGGATCAAGTAGGTCTTCTTGGCCGTCAGGGGAAGGTCCTCCAGGCGGACCGTCTTGAGGAGCACCCCCTGTCTCTTGACCTGGATCTCGGCATCGGGGGAGACATCCTCGGGCAGATCGCAGGGGGTGACCACTTCCAGGAGCTGGTTGTCGTAGGGAACCACGAGGGTCAACCCCTCGGGCTCGGAATTCACCCGGATGCCCTTCTTGTGCCTGGGGACAACGGTGCAGGCGGGAAGGAGAAAAACCAGGGCCAGGAGGGCCGGGGAGGCGAAGGACGGAATTCTCTTCATGGTTCTCATTCCTCTTCTTCTTCCAGGCTCCCGGGGGAGGGCCCGGATCTAGTTACGGTTTTCCAGAAACCACGGCTGGTCCCGGAGGGGACTGGGAAGTCAAAGGCGCCGGACCGCCCCCGAGGCTGGGGACCAGGGCGATCACGTAAGTATTGTAGCCGTCTCTCACGAGAACCCGAACTTTCTGGGGCGCCCCGGTGATCCGCCCGGAGAGACCGGCCCGGAGGGTCACGGTATGCACCCCGGCGGGCACCTCCAGCCTCAGCACCTGGAAACTCGCCGGGAGGAGATCCCAGCACCGCAGGTCGGCCCTCTCCGAGGAGATCCAAAGGAGCCCCCCCAGGGAGACGAGAAAGTCGGAAAGGTTCTTCTGGGCCTCCTTCTTCTCGCCCTTTCGGACCACTGCCTTCACCCCCTCGGTGACGGCGATCTTGAAAGCCCGCCTGACCAGGGCCCGGGCGATGATCTCGGGACGCATGGCCTTGAATTCGGCCTCCGCCGTGGCCTCCACGTCGGTGACCACGGCCGTGACTCCTTCCTCCCTTCCGTCCACCTCCACGTGGACCTCCGTGGGGTTCTCCTTGTAGAAGGCCAGGGCCGGAATCTTGACGGCCGAAAGCAAGGGGAAGGCCAGGTTCTTCTTGTGGGCCGCCCAGATCACCTGGGCCAGTCCCATGGCGTCGGCCCAGGCCTGGTCCTTGGGGTCCGCCGTGGCCTCCACCCGGAAAGGCCCCCTTCCGCAAAGAACGAGCACGTGGAGAACGCCGTAACCCTTGGGGGGAAGCCTTCCTTGGCGGACCCGTTCCAGGTCCTCCCTGCCGTAGGCGAAATCCGGTTCGATCTCCAGGACCTTCTTGTATTCCCTCTCCGCCAGGTCCTGGGAGAGCGGGTCTTCCTCGGCCATGATGGCCCGGACATAGCAGCCGAAGGCCACCAGCTTGTATGCCTTCTTGGGCATCTTGCCGTCGGGGAGCTTGTAGGAGTCGATGATCTTCATCTGCTCCTCCAGGACCTGGAGGGCGTAGGAGGCCGCGTCCCCCACCCTTCCCGCCAGGTCGGCCACGGCCAGGACCGCCCTCACCAGGACACGCTCGTAGTCCGCCCCCACGTAATCGAGCTGCCTGTCGTCCAGGAAGAGGGACTTGAAACTTTCGAAGAAGGACAAGCCTGCCAGCTCGTCCATCCTGTCCCGGGCGAACCGGAGGTCCTCGATGGTCTTCCTGGGGGCTTCCAGGGCAAGGTGGACGATCCCCTGGTCCAGGGCGTAGAGGTGGGCGTCGCCGGGATGGGCCTTCCTGGCTGCCTCCAGCTCCTTGGCGCATTCCGCGTAGCGTCCGGCGTCGAAATCCGCGCGGATCCGGGCGAGGGGATCGGCGGCGCAACCGGCCAGGAGAAGAACAAGACCGAGAAGCGCCGCCCGCCGGGACCCGGATGTGGGAATCCCCTTCATGTCCGTCCCTGGAAGATCAGGTGTATTCCTTCCTGATCCTCTGGGAGACCTTGTCGTCCCAACCGGTCTTCACGTCCACCATCTCCAGGGTGAGCATGTAGTTCCTCTGGTGGACCCCCTCTCCCCGGGTGGACCCGGTGGTGATCTTGGCGAAGAGCAGGCAATCCACGGGCATCTTCTGGGCCTCCAGGGACTGGAGGAAGAGCCTCCGGTACCTGGGAAGGAAGAGCTGGTCCCTGGTGACGCGGGAATCCCGGAGGGCCGCCTCGATGAAGCGCCGGCTCACCGTCCGGTACACGTTGGAACGGTTGACGCTGGTGTCGATCAGCTCGTAGAGCTGTTCGCGCCAGTCGCCCAGTTCCTCCACGCCCCTGGAATCGATCCCCAGGAAGGCGATCCTCAGCTTCCCCGGGCGCCGGTTGAGGCTGGCCTGGTGCAGGGAGAGAAGCTTCTGGACGGCCCCTTCGACGAGCCGATCGTAGGTGGCCGCCCCTGCCCTCCTGGCCCCGACCACGTCCTTCTCGGTGTTGGTCATGATCCTGCCCTTGGGGGTGGAGCAGGCGGCGGCCAAGACGCAGAGAGCGCCGAAGAAGAGAATGTTCCTGGTCCAGCGCATAGGTCCTTCCTTTCTCGTGTTCATTCCGACGAAATCAAGGTCAGATTCGACGAATCCAAGGTCCAATTCCAAGGTTGGTGCCGGAGAACCTTCCCACCCGTGGATGGAAGGGAACGGACTGAACCGGGCCTCGAGGCCCGGTCACTTCTTCTCTTCTTCCTCCGGCCCCCGGCGGGCCTTTTCCCGGCCCTGGAGGATCACGCTCTTTCCCTCCCCGGAAGAGGGATTGTAGGGGCGGTCCACTCCCGTGACGGGCTGGTGCGGAGCGTATTCGGGCCCGCGACACCCGCTCCAGGGAAGAAGCAGAAGGGCGAAAAGGAGCGAGGTCCAAGCCCCGCTCCAGGCGAAAGAATCCAACGGCCTACCGCGCATGGCGTGCCTCCTCTTTGATTTCCGGCCGGCCTCCCCGTGAAAGCCGCCAACCGCCGACAAGAATGGATCCGCTTTTATAGAGCAACCCCTCTCCCCCGGCAAGGAGGAGACCTTCAAACCAGGAATTCCAGCCCGATGGAACACAGTCCCCTGTGGACGAGGTAGGGTTCGTAGTGGGAGGTCTGCCTGGATAAGGCCCGCCACAAGGAGGCCTCCCCTCCCGTAGCCACGCAGGGCGCGCCTTCACCCCCGGCCAGGGGACGAAATTCCTCGACCAGCCTGTCCACGAGCCCCGCGAATCCCAGGGAG
>CAYQBW010000467.1:0-3136 GCA_964415725.1 uncultured Planctomycetia bacterium | reverse complement strand
GGCCCTGGGGCAGCGGCGGCTCCGGGAGGGGCGGGACGTCGGCGGGCGGGTCCAGGCTGTCCCCGCAGGCCGCGGGGAAGGCCAGGAGCAGGGCCCAGGCGAGACTCGACCAGGCCCGCCTCATCCTTTGCGTACCTCCGAAATCTTCACGGCCGGCTTCTCCCCCTTCCAGGAGAAGTAGACCTGATAGAGGGGGCCTGCGCCGCTCTTTACGAGGGCGCTCATGCCCGTTCCGGTCTTTTTGAGCTCCAGGACCCGGGGCGGTCCTCCCGCCTCGAGGGCGCCCAGGGCGGCGGCGTAGAAGGCGGGCCTGCCCGGTTCCACATGAAGAGGAAGGTAGAGGGTTTCGGCGCAAAGGGAACGGCTCCGGTCCCTCCGGGCGGATTCATCCCAGAGGTAGAGAAGCGCGCCGCTCGAGGCCAGGGCGTCCAGGGCGACCCGGTTTCCTGCCAATACGGACCTGGCGTGCAGGGGGATCCGGCGCTCCGTCCCTCCCGCCCCGGGCACGGTGATCGGCGGCATGGGGGGCAGGAAGGGCGTGAAGGTCCGCTTGTTGCCGTTGAAGAGGTCGTTCTCCACGCGGAAGTTGATCCCCTGCACCGTGCTCCCTCCCTCCTGGCCCGATTCGACCTGGTGGAGGAGGAGGAAGGTGGCGTCGTCGGGAAGAGCCACGGCGGCGATATGGTGGAGCAGGGCGGGCCTGGTTTCGGTGGAAAGGGTCCAGGGCTCCCACCCTTGGTCCTGGACGGTGAGCTTGAGCACCCGCCCGCCCTTTTCCACCCACCGGAGGACGTCCCCCCAGTAGGGCCGGATCCCGTAGGCGCTTCGGCCCACGACGAAGAGCGAGACTCCCTTGGGGGGAAGGCGGCCCGGCTGGACCCGGACGAAAGGAATCCCGAGATTGTCCAGGGCCTTCTCCGCGTGGGGCTCTCCCGAGTAGAGGGCGACTTTGTCACCCTTCTTCCAGCCCAGGCAGGTCAGGGCGTTGGTGAAGAGTCTTCCCAGGGGTTTGTTCCGCCAGCACTTCTCTGCGGCGTCGCATTGCAGGAGGAGAAAATCGCCCTTTCCCGGCCGGGCCTCCAGGATCACCGGGTTGCCCTTGTCGTCTTTGGCCAAGGGCGTCCAGCCCGGCCCGGCCCGGAGGATCCTGTCGAAGACGACCGCTCCTTTCAGGCTTTTGATCCCCGAAAAGAGGGGATGGTCCGGCAACAGGATCTCTCCTCCCCGGGCGCCTTCGTCGGAGACTTCCAGGGAGAGGGGGCAGGACTTGGGGGCCGCCGTCCCCTCCCGGGCCTCGCAGGTCGCCCAGAAGCCGCCGGGGAAGGTCTCCAGGGCCTCCCTGACGACCTGGGCCTTCTTCCCCACGGGGCAAAGGTTGCTGTCCCACTCCAGGTAGTCCTCTCCGCCGGGCACGGCGAAGACCCCCTGCATGGGATAACGAAAAGCGTCGAAGGCGAAGCTGGCGAAACGGTGGATGCCCCGGACGGCGGCGTGGCTTGTGAATTCGCTCTTCCAGGAACCCGCCAGGGCCTGATCCATGACGGAGCGTTTCACCGGCGGGAGGGCCTGGTCTTTGAATCCCAAGTGGAGGAGGACGGCGACGGAGAGATTGACGGCGGCGTCGCTCTCCCACTCCGAGGGCCACCGGGTGGTTGCGTTCCCTGTAAAGCGTTTACTAAAGAAGCGGCCGTCGCCGTTGATGAGCTGTTCCCTCTCCAGGTCGTAGAGGCGGAAGCCCTCGAAGCGGCGCGCGATGGTGTCTCCGTATTTGTGCTCCGCTGTGACAAGGACGGGCAGGACGAAGTAGAGGCCGTATGCGTAGCGGGGCCAGTCCTTGCCGCCCGGGTAGGCCCACCTTCCGCCCCAGAGGATGTAGCGCCGGGTCTTCCTCCAGTGGGGAAGGAAGTTGAAGAAGAGACATTCCGGCGGTTTCGCCCGCCGCCCCGGGCCGGGCAGGGTGAAGGCGGCGGTGCTCCAGGCCAGGGAGTGGAGGGGACAGATCATGTAGTCCATGTGGAAGAAGCCGTGGTTGTCCACGGTGAAATCGGGATACACGTTGGCCGCCGTGACCCCGGGCTTGCCCACGTCGCCGGGCCGGGAGAGGGTGTTGAGGGCGAAACGCTCCATGGTCTTCTTCCACCGGGCGGCCTGCTCGGGGGAGGGATCGCAAAGCCGGAGGGCCCAGGCCGGGGCCTCGGCGTCCCAGGCGTTCTCCTCGGACCCCGTGTTGAAGTGGAGCCTGCCGTAGGTCTTCACCTTTTCCAGGCGGTCCGCCTCGTGGGCCAGGACCCGCTTTACGCCCTCCTTGACGTCGGCGGGCAGGTCCTTCCAGAGCAGCATGGCCCCAAGCGCCGCTTTTCCGGCCCACCAGGAACTCTGCCAGTGATCACCCCACTTGCGGCCGTTGGTGCAGGGAAGGTCGCCCGTCACGTGGGTCCTGTAGAAGTAGCGGAGGGCCTGGACGGCTTGCTTTTTCAGGAGCGCCGCCGGGATCCCGCAGGCCCTGGGGTCGTAGCGCGGGGAGGTCCCGAGCAGGGCGGCGGTGGTGATAAAGTTGGCCAGGGTGCGTTGGCCGTTTTCGTCGGACTTTCCGTCGCCGAACCAGCCGACGCGGGCCTGTCCCCTGTATCCGCCGTGCCAGCACCGCTCGACATGGAGGGCGAAGCGGGAGAGGATCCGGAAGTAGTCGTGGACGGCCGGGTAGCCCGGGTCGCCGGGCTTGCGGGAGGGCGTCTTGGGCCAGGAACGGGCCAGGGCCTCTCCTTTTTGGACGAGGGCGGCCTGCTCCCCGCCGGGGCCGTTTCCTTTTTCCTTTTTCTTTTCGCCCGCGCTGGTCTTCTTTCCCAGGAATTCCTCGATCCCCTCCAGGAAGTAGTAATCCCCGTAGTTGAGGCCGATGGCGTTGACCCCCCCGTGGGTGCATCCGTCCAGGAGGAGGGACTCCTCCTCCGGGCCGGGCGGCGAAAGGTAGTAGAGGGCAAGCGACCGGAGGATCCGCCGCGCCGTTTCCTTGAAGAGTTTCCGGTCCTTGGCGGGGACGGCCGGGTTGCGGGCCAGGATGAGAAGCCCCGTGGCCCCGATGGAGGCGGCCGAGGTGTCCCGGACCACGTTGGGCCGGGTGGGGATGTCGTAGTCC
>CAYQBW010000466.1:0-3149 GCA_964415725.1 uncultured Planctomycetia bacterium | reverse complement strand
CGATTTTGGGATTGGCCGGGTCGAGCCGGACGTCGAAGGCCGAGAGAGTCGCCGGCAGCCCGTTCTTGAGCTGGAGGAAGCTCCGGCCTCCGTCGGTGGACTTGAAGAGTCCCAGCGGACCCTTGGCCCCCTTGTGGCCCCGGGCCGCAACGCGGGCGGGAAATCCCCCCGCCGCCGCAAGCGAGACGTAGAGGACCCTGGGATTCTTCGGGTCCACGGCGATCCCCGAGATGCATCTCCCCGCGAAAGTCTCCTCGGCAAGAACCTCCCAGTGGTCCCCGCCGTCAATGGACTTGTAGAGGCCCAGGCCGTAGCGGGAGTGATTGGCGAAGTTGGGCTCCCCGCTCCCGGCGTAGATCACCTTTTCGTTCGTGGGGTCCAGGGCAAGGGCGCCCATGGCTGTGGTGGGAAGCCGGTCCGTGAGTGGGGTCCAATGGCGCCCCCCGTCCTTGGTCCGCCACACCCCGCCGTCGGCCCCGGCCGCGTAGAGGAGGTTGGGGTCCTTGGGGCTGGCCGCCAGGGCGGAGACCCTCCCCGTGTAGGGGCCGTTCGTGATGGGAGCGGGCCCCAATTCCCGCCAGCGGACCTGGGCGCAAAGCGGAGAAAGGCAAAAGAAAAGAACCGCCGCCGCTCTTTTCATCGCTTCCCTCCCTTCACCTCGAACAAGAGGCTGGAAACCCAGGTGAGGGGTTCTCCCGGGGAGGAGAGATCGACCCGGCAGGCCGTAATAAGCCAGGAACCGGCTCCTTCCAGGCGGAAGCAGGCGCCTCCTTCAGGGCCGGTCTTCAAAAGAACCGGGTTTCCCCATCCCCGGCACTCCCCTTCCACCCTGATCTCCGCCCCCGCCAGGGGATCGCCCCGGAAAACCGCCTGGAGGGGGCAATCGTCGCCGGGGCGCAACCCGGCCGGGTCGGCGAGGAGAACGATCTCCAGGGGAAGGCCCGCTTCGGCAGTGACCGAGGAGGGTGCAGCCCGGGAAGCCTCCCCAGGGGAAGGGGAAATCTCGAGGAGGGTCTTGGCGCAATAGACGACTTTGCCCCGGACCCCGGGAACCGCCGCGGGACGGCCGAGAAGCCCCAGCAAGACCTCCCCCGGCCTGGGGAATTGCACGGGCGCCCCCGGCTCCAGATACCATTGATTTCCCCCCTGCCTGGCGAAGAGGGAATCCACCCGGAGGTCCTTCCAGGAGACGGGCCGGCCCGGAAGGGCCGCACCGGCCACGGGATCCAGGAAAAAGGCCCGGCCCGCTGTGGGAACCCCGGCGGAAGGGAGGAGAAAGACGGGAAAAGGGGTGGCTGAAAGGGAACGGGACGGGGCAGGGGGAGCCGTGCAAGTTCCATTCTTACCGCTCCTCCCGCAGGCGGCTGAAAGGAGGGCCCCAAGGAACCCGGCCCAGAGGCAAAGAAGTATTTCCTTTTTAAGCATTCCGCACCTCCGGGCCGGAGTGTCCATTCCAAGGATCCTTCAAAGCGCCAGGATTCCGCCCCGGGTCGTGACGAGCCCGAAGGGATCGGGAGCCTTGGAATCGGCCACGAGCCACTGGAAGTAGATCTTCCCCCCGGCGAGGACGGGGTTGTTGGGGATGGGAAGGTTCACCTTGGCCGTTCCGTTTCCAGGGCCCGCGCCCGCGACCGTGACGGGAAGCCCCAGGGTGATCTTGTTGTAGATCGAACACCCTCCTCCCAGCGCGAAGGGGAGGGGAATGGAACCCCAGGCCTTGTTGGTGGACCCGATCGAAAGAATCGAGCCCGTCCCGCCCAGGGCCTTGGAAAGTGTTACGGCGAAGGTCGTGGACCCGATGGCCGCCGAACCCTGGGACCCGATCTGGGGGGCGAAATTACCGGACCCGGCGCAGGCCTTTCCGTAGATCAGGAAACCGGATGGGATCTCGTAGGCCCCGATGTCCGGTTTGACGCCCCGGGGGTTCCCCTCGTAGTCGTCGGTGACGTATTTCGGCGTGTACAAGGCCGCGTCCCTCGCCGGGGAAGCCGGCTTGATGTGGAGATCGTAGGGGACGGTAGTCTTCACAAGGAGAGGATCCACGTTCTTGCTCTTGGCGTCCTTGGCGGCGTTGTAGGGGGCCAGGGCCGCCTTCCAGGAGGAAAGGGTCGTGTATTTCTTGTCCCAGTGCCCGATGGCTCCGCCCGGCGCCCAGTAGATGTTGTTGTCCGCCGTGTAAAGGCTGAGCTTGGGAACGCTGGAAGCGTAGTAGACCCGCATGCAGGTTCCGCCGCCGAGGACCATGATGATGTTGTCGTGGAAGTGATTGATTCCCGAGGAGTAACCCTGGGTGTAGATCGCGTTGGCCGCGGTGTTCAAAAGAAAGGTGTTGTGGACCACCGTGTTCTCGTAGTTGCTGGCGGCCACGTAGAGAGCCGCGTTGTAGGTACTGCTTCCCGACAGGTTTCCGAAAAAGAGATTGTCCCAGATCTTGTTGTAGGCCCGGTTCAGGTTGATGAAGAAGAGGCCCCTGTTGCAACCGTTCATGTCGAAGGCGTTGTGATGGATCTCCCAGTAGGAGATCTGGCTCAGGTAAAGGCCGTATCCCCCGGAAATCATTTTGAACGTATTATGATGAACGTTCCAGCGGGAGCACCGGGACCTTCCGGCCACATACCAGATCCTTCCCGTGTGCCCGGCCAGGAAGGAACAGTTTTTTATTTCGATATCGTAATTGTACTGGTTTCCCGCGATGGCGTAACCCGGACCTCCGGTAAATTCGAATCCGTCGATCACGTACCAGGCGACGGGAGCTGCGGAAGACCCCTTTGCGAAGGTCAGGGTGGGGCCGCTCGCCCCGGTGAGCTTGGCCATCCTGGGGACAAGGCTCTTGAAGGTGACCTTGTTGGTCTTGGACGCACCTGGAACATGGGGCAGGGTGAAGGATTCGGTGAATTTCAGGGGAGGCACAAGGAAGGTGACGGGCCCCTTCACGCCCTTGGCCGCCAGGTCCGAGGCGGCGGCGGAGAAGGACTTGTAGTTCCCGGACGGGCCGATGGTGTAGGAGCCCGAGAGCTGGGCCCCGGCCCCGCCGGCAAGGAGAAGGAGGAAAAGCACGGTCCTGGAAGGCGACATGAGGAGATTCCTTTCTCCCGGCGCGCGCTCGATTGGGGATACGACATGCCCGGCCGCCCTTTCCGCGCCGGGGG
>CAYQBW010000465.1:0-3163 GCA_964415725.1 uncultured Planctomycetia bacterium | reverse complement strand
CTCCCGGAACCCTGCCCGGCACGGAGAAATGGATCGCCGTCTTCAAGAAACGGAGCTTCGACCTCTCCAGGTTCCGCCAGGCCGTTTACGAGCACGCCTCCCCCGCGGTTGTGCGGGCCATCACGGAAGACCTGGAGGACAAGGCCAGGGTCGAACACGCCGATTTCGACGCCCTGGTGAAAAGACTGGGCGGCAGGGTGACCGAGCACTGGTGGATCATCGACGGCTGCGCCCTGGAGATCCCTTTTTCCAGGATTCCCCTCCTCCGGAAGTATCCCAACCTCTTCTCCCTTACCCCTGACCGGATCTTCCTCCCCCTTGCCCCCATCAGGAACTCCACCAACATCAAGAACCACAGGGCCGACCCCCTCCAGGCCAAGGGGATCATGGGAAAGGGAGTGACCGTGGCCATCCTCGACACCGGGCAGGACTCCAACATGGGAGGAACGGGACGGCCCCACGTCATCTACTACGTGAACGGCGACCCCAACAACAAGACCGGCGGAGGAATCAAGGGATCCAGGCTCCTGGCCAACGTCCAGGTCGGCCGGATGCCGCCCGACGACGTCCAGGGCCACGGAACGGCCGTGGCGGGCATCGCCGCCGGGGAAAAATGGAGGACCTCCCGGGCCGACAGGGGCCATGTCCCCCTGGCGGGGATCGTGGGCTATTCCATCGCGGACTTCAAAAGCGGCGGCTGTTATTCCTCCACGGTCATCCGGGCCTGGCAGAGGTGCGGCGCCGACAAGGCCCAGTATGGAATCGTGGCGGCCAACAATTCCTACTCCGGAAGCCCCAACCCCCTGGACCCGACCCAGCAGGCCCTGGATTCGGTGGCCCTGAACGCCGACATCCTTCCCGTGGTGGCCTGCGGCAACTACAAGAGCTACACCGGGCGAAGCCAGTCCTGCGCCAACGGCCTGGCCGTAGGGGCCGTCCATTACGACACCAAGAAGGTCGCCTCCTTCTCCTCCCGGGGCCCCCTCTACGGCGACGCCCAGCGTTATTACCCCGATCTCTGCGCCTGCGGGGTGAGCGTGATCATGCCGGCCCGGAACAGGGAAACCTCCGACCTGGTCGCCTCGGGCACGTCCATGGCCTCCCCCCAGGTCTGCGGCGCCGCCGCCCTCTACCGCTCCCTGCGCAAGAGGGCCACGGCCCTCGAGACCAAGGCGGCCATCCTGGCCACCACGGAAAACGTGGCCAGGCAGAACCCGGCGGCCCCCTACAACTCCCGGAACGCCTACGGGCTGGGCTTCCTGAGAGACGACCGGCTGGCCGCGGTGGCCCAGGGAAAGGGCTTCATCGTCAACACCACCCTTACCACCTCGGCCCGGGAAAAGACCTTCAAGATGCCCGTCCAGGCCGGAAAAGGCTACGCCGTCGTGGTGGCGTGGAACCGCATGAACGTAAAGAGCAAGGGCTGGAGCAACCTGTCCCTCTCCGTGAAGATGGGAAAACGCGACCTGGGCTACTCCGATTCCCCGAGGAACCTCTACGAGAAAGTCGTTTTCTCCACGGTCCAGTCCGGCACGGTCTCCTTCAAGGTGAAGGCCTTCACCCTGGACGCCTCGCCCCTTCCCATCTCCCTGGTGGCCTGCGAGGTCCCCCCCACTTCTTTCGCCGGTTTCTTCACGGCCTACGGCAAGGGATGCAAGGGGTCCGGCACGGTCAAGGACGTCACCACCGTGGTTCCCATGGACTACGCGGGGAAATGGGGGGAGGGCCAGACCCCCTACATCCTGGGCTACTACGACCACCGCTGCCAGCAGATCTTCGCGGCCGAGCAGGTTCCCAAGTCCTTCACGGCCTCGGTGATCGCCTTCCGGCACGACGACTGGTTCAACTCCTCCGTATGGAACTACTGGGCGGAACTCACCATCGACCTGGGGACCACCTCCGTGAGTCCCACCTCGATCACCAAGTATTTCGCCGCAAACCTCAGGGGCACCATGGTCCGTGTCCTCCCCAAGACCAAGGTCAAGCTCCCCTACTGGACCAAGCTGAACAAATCGCTCACCAACTGGGACATCCGGATTCCCCTGGCCAGGCCATTCTCCTACGTGAAGAAGAGCGGGCAATACCTGATCCTGGACACCCTGAAGACCAATTCCTCCATGGGTTTCTCCAACGCCCCCTACTACATCGATTCCGTCCAGAGCAGCAATTCCATTCCGGTGAGCCGGGTCTACTCCTCGAGCGCCGCCGCCTCCTCCGGCACGGTCGAGCAGGGCGCCGGGGCGGTGGTGGGCTTCGTGCCCGACCCCGCCGAAGGGGCCGTCCCCATCCTGGACTGCCCGGACCAGCCCAAGGTCGGAAAGACCATCTCCCTGCGCCTCCAGAGGGTTCGTCCCAAGGCGCCCGTGGGAATCCTTCTCGGCTTTTCCGACCGGTCCTGGGCCGGCCTCACCCTTCCCTTGGAGCTGGCCCCCATCGGGGCCCCCGGGTGCCGGCTCCTCACCAGCCTCAACGTCATGCTCTTCACCTCGGTGAACGCCGGCGGCACGGGCGCCATGAACCTGGCCATCCCCCGGGACCCGAGCCTGATCCTGGGCAAGATCTACTTCCAGGCCATGGCCCTGGACCCGGCGGCCAACCGGGCCGGACTCAGCTGGACGAACGCCCTCAAAGGAATCATCGGGGGCTGATCCCGGAGTTATTCATCAGCGGACGGGACTCTTCTTTTCATTCTTCCCTTTCCCTCCCCAGGAAATACGGAAGACGATTTCCTTGTTCCTGCTGACGGGGCTCTCCCAGCCCAGGTCCTGGGCGAGGGGGTCCCCCTGGGACCTGGAGGCGCCGGGCGGGATCCCGCCCAGGATTTCCACGCGGAAGCCTTTTGCTTCGAGCCGTTTCAGGGCCGGAAGCAATCGCTCGTCCCCCGCCGAGACGACCCGCCACTCCCGGTCCCCGCCCCATTTTCTCGCGTCGGTCATCACCTCCACCAGGAGGTCGCCGAGTCTCGCCGGGTCCGAGAAGGCGAGAAACCTCCCGCCCTCGACCAGGCGGGCCCTCCTGGCCGGCGGAACCAGGCCCCATAGGGTGAGAAAGCCCTTTCCGGGATGGAGCCATTTGCCGAAGGCGTAATCCATGCCAAGGAAGAGCACCTGGTCGGAGGGCTCCGCCCGGGCAAGCACGGCCCGGGCCCGGGCCGTGCTTGCCC
>CAYQBW010000464.1:403-3166 GCA_964415725.1 uncultured Planctomycetia bacterium | reverse complement strand
CCCCAAAAGACCTCCGGACATCCAAGGAACTCTCATGGCGGCCTCCATCTTTCGGAAGACAAAGCAAGAATAAGGGTCCTCCCGAACAAGTCAAGGAGCCCCGCCCTTCCCCCATGACAGGAAGCCGTTCGAAAGGGTCCGCTCCCACTCCGGCTTTTCCGTTAGAATCCGAGGACCCCATCTCCAGGAGGATTCATGGGCCGGCCTTTGCTTCTTCTCGGTGCCCTGTGGTTCCCCTTGGCCTCTTTCTCCGCGGCCCGGGGGCAGCCTTCCTACACAAAGGATCTCACGATCTGGCCCAACGCGAGGAGCTGCCGCAACTCCGACCCTTGGATCGCCAAGAACCACGACCGGATCCGCCGGATGGAGCCCCGAGTTCTCGTTCTCGACTTCGCCAACGGGCCCACCATGGAGATCGTCCGCCGCAAGACGGCGAAGTTGATCGCCGCCCTGGCAGAGGGGAGCCGTTATCACGGCTACAAGGACCCCAAGGCGCCGGCCTTCCTTTGCTACAAGGTGTTCAAGTTCGTGGACCTCCGCGACCCGGTCCCCCCCAAGGGAAGGGAGAGAAAGAACAGCAGCTTCTATCCCAGGCGGCGCGGGAAAGGGGGCCCCAACTGCGACTACTCCGCCTTCTTCTCCCCCCGGTTCACGTTCCTATACGGCGTAAAGGATCCAAGAAATCCCAGGCGCCTCCTCTCCCTGGAAGAGATGATCAACCGGGGCTTCGTCCACGAACTCTGGTTCTGGTGCCGCCACGACGAGGAGGGGGCGCCCCTGGAGACCATCGAGGACAAACAATACTACACCGCGAAATTCCGCACCATCCACGGCCGGCACGGCCCCGCCGGCAACGGCCACAGCAGCACCCTGCCCTGGGTGGGCAGGAGTTTCCGGGTGAGCTTCTTCAATGTCCGCCGGGGAGTCGGCTGCGGCATGGAAAACCTCTCCCACGCCATGGAGGGAATGGCCCACTTCGACTTCTGCCCCTACTACAGGCGCTACTTCTACGAATACGCCGAATTCGACCTGGACAAGAAATACGGCCTTCCCTTCAAGAGCTTCTACGCCGCCCCCTGCGTGAACGGCTGGAAGGTCCGCTTCCTCTCGCCCACCAGCTTTCAGTACCACTGGAAGGGGGAGATCCGAACCCTGAAGGGCTACTGCGCCGTGGCGGGAAACGTCCATTTCCCTCCCGGAGCAGGGAGCGACTACGACCTGGTCTCCAACATCCCCGTCCTCTCCACGATCGAACACTACCGCCTCCACGACGGCAGGGACGGCAAAGACCAGGCGGAACTCTGGAAGATGGAGCGCTTCTACCGCTACCGGAAGACCGCCCCGGACTGCATGGGACAGTGGCTCGTCTACTGGCGCCAGAACATGCCCGGATACAAGAACCCCTGCAAGGACGACAAGGGGAGGCCCATGAAGAACTGGTGGGTCTTTCTTTTCTATTGAAGAAAAACAGTTTCCAGGGAAACGGCATGAAAAGACCAGTCCCGTTCCTTTCCTCTCTTCTCTTCCTCCTTCTTCCCGGAACCATCCGGGCGGGTTCCTCCCCCTGGCGGGTCCTTCCGCCGCTGATCCCCAGGCCCTCCCGCATGGAGAAAAGGGTGGGGAGGTTCCGGATCACCAAGGAGACCCGCCTCTATACCTGTCCCCAGGGGAAGTTCGCCGCGGAGTTCCTCGCCTCGGGGATCCGGAAGTGGAGGAAACTCTCCCTCGAGCCGGAGCCGTATAAGCAAGGCTCCCCCCGGGCGGGATCCATCTCCCTCTCCCTGGTCGGAACGGACCCGCTCCTTGGACCGGAAGGCTACATCCTGTGCTCCACTCCCAGGACCGTGAGCATCCTCGCCAACGATCCAAAGGGCCTCTTCTACGGCGCCGTCACTCTCCTGCAGATGGTCCTCACCAGTTCGCCCGGAAAGAGCATCCCCATCCACTGCCTCTACATCGAGGACCGTCCCAGGTTCCGCTGGCGGGGTTTGATGCTGGATTGCTCCCGGACCTTCCAGTCCGTGGATTACATCAAGAAGACCATGGACCGGATGGCCTTCTACAAGATGAACGTCCTTCACCTCCACCTCACCGACGACCAGGGATGGCGCCTGGAGATCGAGATGTATCCCGAGCTGACCGCCAAGGGGGCCCGGTTCCCCGAAAAATACAAGGAGCCTCCCTCCCACCAGGGATACTACACCCGGGCCGAGATCCGCGAGCTGGTCCGATATGCGGCCATGCGGAACATCACCATCCTTCCGGAGATCGAGATGCCGGGCCACTCCCTGGCGGCCCTCTCCTGCCGCCCCGAACTCTCCTGCACGGGCGGCCCCTTCGAGATCTACCCCTTCTTCAAGGGTCCGGGCATCACCAAGGACATCTTCTGCGCGGGCAAGGAGGAGACCTTCACCTTCCTGGAAAACGTTCTCACCGAGGTGGTGGAGCTCTTCCCCGGGAAGTTCGTTCACATCGGGGGCGACGAGGTTCCCAAGGACAGGTGGAGGAAGTGCCCCCTCTGCCGGGCCCGGATGCGGCGGCTGGGCCTGAAGAACGAGGAGGCCCTCCAAGGCTGGTTCATGGGAAGGATCGCCGGGTTCCTGCGGCGGAAGGGCCGGCGCGCGGTCTGCTGGGACGAGGTCCTCGAGGGAGGTCTTCCGCAGGACGCCGTCCTGATGAGCTGGCGGGGCCTCCGGGGCGGGATCGCCGCGGAGGCCCCGCCAGCTCATCAGGACGGCGTCCTGCGGAAGACCTCCCTCGAGG
>CAYQBW010000464.1:0-393 GCA_964415725.1 uncultured Planctomycetia bacterium | reverse complement strand
CGCCAAGGCGGGCCACGACGTAGTCATGTGCCCCACCGGGTATTGCTACTTCGATTATTCCTACCGGCGGACGCCGACGAGAAAAGTCTACTCCTTCGAGCCCGTCCCCGGGGGACTCACCCCCGAACAAGAAAAGCGCATCCTCGGACTTCAGGCCAATTTCTGGTCCCATATCGACAGGGAGCCTGAAAAGGTGGACCGCCAACTCTTCCCCCGGCTCCTGCCCGTGGCCGAACGCGGCTGGTCCCCCCGCTCCTCGAGGGATTGGGAGGGTTTCCGGAAACGCCTGGCGGCCCATCTCCCCCTCTTGAAAGCCATGGGGATCTCCTACCGTGAAGAAATCAAGGAAAGGACACCTCGCGCCAAGAGGCGCAAAGCCCGCCCCCCCCCCCC
>CAYQBW010000463.1:0-3167 GCA_964415725.1 uncultured Planctomycetia bacterium | reverse complement strand
AAATCGCGGGACGACCGTCGGGACGGCCGAAGGCCGTCCCTCGGGCGTCCCCTACGTCCCCATCGCGCCTGTAGGGGCCGCAGGAGCCAGGGTCGCCGGAGGCGACCCTGGCGAACGTCGGCCCGCGCTGGTTCCGGGAATTCGGAATCATCCCGCCCCCCGGGGACTGGGGACCCGAATGCCGGATCCATCGGGTTTTGGGGGCCAAATCGCGGGACGACCGTCGGGACGGCCGAAGGCCGTCCCTCGGGCGTCCCCTACGTTCACCCTGGATCTCTCCCGCCCGTGAGGATCTTCCGGAACAGGAGGGCGTTCCGGGGGGCCCGGCACTTCACGTCGTTGTTGAAGAAGGCGTAGAGAGTCCGGCCCTTCAGGTGCGGCCGCGCCCGGTCGGCCCAGGACTCCAGTTCACGCCTGGAGTAATCGTAGTCGTAGAGCCTGGGCCCCTCCCCGTGGAAGCGGAGGTAGAGAAAATCCGCCGTTGGGATCACGTCCCCGGGAAGCCGGGGATGGCTTACCGTGACGAAGGCCGCCCCGAACCGCTCGAGCGTCTCGGCGGCCCTGCCCTCCCACCAGCTCTTGTGGCGGAACTCCAGGGCGTGGCGCACTCCCCGGGGGAGGGAAGCGAGGAAATCCTCCAGCCTGGGGATGTCCTCGTGGAGGGAAGGGGGAAGCTGCCAGAGGATCACCTTCAGGGTCTTCAGTCCCAGGACCCGGTCCAGGAAGGCCTTCAACGGCTCGCCGCAATCGACGAGCTTCTTCAGGTGGGTCACCCGCCTGGAGCCCTTGACCACCAGGTGGAACCCCCCGGGAAGCCTCCTGTTCCACCCCTTGATCATGCCCTCGAAAGGGAGCCGGTAAAAGGTCGAGTTCACCTCCACCGTATCGAAGGTCCGGGCGTAGAAGACCAGCCGTTCCGCCCCGGTCACCTCGGGGGGATAGAAGGGCCCGGTCCACTCGTCGTAGGTCCACCCGGAAGTTCCCACGTGGATCCTGGACCGCGCCACTTTTCTCACTCCTCCCCGGCGGCCTCCGGAGGCCCTCCCCCCCGGGCGAGCTGGGCCGGGTTCACTTTGGAGGGATCGAATCGCCGGGCCGAGCGGATCATCTTCTCCAGGGTCTCGTCGAAGGAGGCCTTCTTGCCCCGCTGGAACCGGAGGGGATTCACCCGGGCCACGACGAACACCTTCAAGTAGGGACTCTCGAAACCCTTCTCCTTGAGGGCCGCCACGGCCTCGGAGACCGCTTCGTCCAACTCGAAGAGGGTCTCGGCCCTCTTCTCCCGGGTCTCCAGCGCCTTGGGAAGGGCCGCCCCGAGAAAGGCGTCCACCCTCCGGAGGACGGGCTGGTAGGCGCTCCCGGCGAAACGGGCCTTCTTTTCGTAGCAGGCGCCCAGGGTGAGGAAGAAAGGCTCTTCGAACTGTTCGGCGAACTCCTTCTCCGGCCTGGGGTCCAGCTCCGCCAGGTCCCGGGCCATGCGGATCACCTCCAGGGAACGCTCTTTCAGGTTGTGGGCCCTCTCGGTGTTGAGGGCCAGGATCCGGTAGGCCATCTCCTTCTCGGGGAGCACCAGGGCCGTGATGGACCGGCCGCCCAGTTTCTTGAGGGCCGCCAGGCGGTGGTGCCCGTTGGGCGTCCAGAATACCCCCTCCCCGCCCCGGACGGCCACGATGGGATCCAGGAACCGGTCGAGCTGTTCCATCACCTTGGCCAGCCTGTCCACGTGGGGCGCCGAGAGGTCCCTCTGGAAGGGGGTGGGCTCCACCTTCTCCACGGGCAGGGCCGCCAGGACCTGCCACTTTCCGCCCAGGGGGTCCCGGAACAGGGCGAGCACCCGGGCCCCTTCCTCTTCCAGGAGACCGGCGAATTCCCGGGTCGCGGCGGGGACCTTTTCGGCGGCCACCTGGGCGGGCGTGAGCCCCCGGGAGAGAGGTTCGGCCCCCTTTTTCTTCCTTCCCCGCCTGTCCTTGGATGTCTTTTTCTTCTCCGCCATGGCGCACCTCGAAGCTTTGGCTCCAGGGAGGAAACTCTACCCTATTCTTTCCTCTTCCGCCCCCCGCTCCGCCGGCTCGGTTTCAGCCGGCCTGCCAGGTCCATCCGCCCCGTCTTCTCCAGGGCCTCCAGGACGAATTTCCGGTGGCGCGGGAGTTTCCACTGGGCCAGGGCCAGGTGAAGGCGCCTCTCGTGGTCCCCCCGGGCTACGTATACGGGCTCCAAGGTCCTGGGGTCCTTCCCCGCGTGATACATGGCCGCAGCCCGGGTCATGGGCAGGGGGATGAAAACCTGGACCTGCTCGGGGCTGTAGTTCCGCCTGCTCAATTCGGCGAAGAGTTTCACCGCTTCCTCCAGGTCCGTCCCCGGATGGGCCACGAGGAAATAGTTGGAGAGGAAGACCCTCTTCCCGAGTCTCTTCACCAGGTTCTTGAACCGAGCCTCGAAACTTTCGTAGCACCCCCAGGGAGGCTTGTTCATGGCCCGGAGGGTCTTCGCCCCGCAGTGCTCAGGAGCGACCTTGAGCTGGCCCCGGACGTGGCGCAGGCAGATCCGCTCGAGGGATCGCCCGTCCAGAAGGTCGAAGCGGGGGCCCGAGCCGACGCCGATCTCCTTCACCCCGTGAACCTTGGAGAGCCTCTCCAGGAGGTCCGCCCAGGCCCGGCTGCCGGGGGGGGAAAGGGAGGGACAGGGCTTCTTCCCCAGGCAGGGCCTGCCCCGGCAGGGTTCCCCCTTGTCCAGGTTGGGGCAGCCGATTCCGTACATGTTCGCCGAAGGCCCTCCCACGTCGGAGATCCTCCCCCGGGCCGAAGGATCGCTTACGATCTTTCGGATCTCCCTCTCGATCGATCCGGGCGTGCGGGAGACGATCCAGCGGCCCTGGTGGAGGGTGAGGGCGCAGAAGGAACAATCCCCGAAGCATCCCCTGTGGGAGATGACCGAGTCCTTCACCACTTCCAGGGCGGGAACAGGCCCCTCTCCCGCGTGAACGGGATGGGTCTCCCTGGTGAAGGGAAGGTCGAACCACCGGTCCAGCTCCTCCGGGGTCTCGGGCGGAGGAGGCGGCTCCACGAGAACCGCCCGGCCCGGCCCTCCTCCCGGCTGGACCAGCCGGGCGCCCCCGGCGCGAAGCTCCTCTTCGAAAACCCGCTGGGCCTCGAGGAATGCCTCCGGGT
>CAYQBW010000462.1:0-3173 GCA_964415725.1 uncultured Planctomycetia bacterium | reverse complement strand
GGATGGGGCCGCAAAGGGCGGTGTAGTCCCGGAGGGCGGACTTGTAGTCCCGCCCTGCCCCGAAGAAATACCAATCCTGGTATTCTCCCCCGGGCCGGGCCCGCACCCAGGGAACGCCCATGAGGGGATCGGGTTTCTCCGTGAAAAGGGGGGTCTTCGAATCGTCCCGGAGATACCAGCCGTCCCTGGAGAGGACTCCTTTCTTCAGTGGGATCGCCCCGTTCACTCCGTCCAGGGTGCGGACCGTTCCCCCCAGGTTTCCCTTGTCCTCCATGCCTGGGCGCCAGACCGTCCGGATCCCGCCGGTGTGCAGGGCGATCTCCAGGTTGTTTCCGTCGAAGGCCCCGGTCCCCGGCTTGTATCGAAGGTGCAAGGCCTGGGTGGACAGGTGAAACCACCCTCCCTCCCGCCAGGTCCGGAAGGCCGGCAGAGGGAGGCGCCTGCGGATGGCGAAGAGGCTGGCCCGGTCCTCGAAGGCTCCGCTCTCGCTCCATTCCAGGCGAAGGAGCCTGGGGGTCAGCACAGTGAAGCGGGCCTTTCCGGCTTTCACCACCGCTTCGGGGCGGGCCTTGGGAGCCATCTGGAGGGTGGGCGTGACCGTAAGGGAGGCAAGGAGAAGGGCGGTGGCGATCGAGAGCATGGCAAGTTCCTCGTCTTCAACAGGCGTCGGGGAAGCCCCAGACTGCCCGGTCCGGGCTTTCTTGGCAAGCAGGATGCTCCGGTGTTTCTGTTAGACTCGGGCCTTTCCCGGAGGTGACCCATGAAACGTTTCGCCGCCCTCCTTCTGGCCTCTTTTGGGGGGGCCGTGATTCCGGCCCAGAGTCTTTTCGTGGAAGCCGAGGGCTTCGCGCACCTGGGCGGGTGGGTGAACGACGCCCAGTTCATGGACCAGATGGGCTCGCCCTATCTCCTGGCCCATGGCCTGGGGACGCCGGTTACGGACGCCTGGACGCCGGTCGTGTTTCCGGAAACGGGCAAATACCGCGTCTGGGTACGGACCCGGGACTGGACGGCTCCCTGGAAGGTCCCGGGCCATCCCGGACGGTTCCGGGTCCTGGTGGGAGGGCGGCCTCTTCCCGCGGTCTTCGGAACCGAGGGGGCACGCTGGCACTGGCGGGACGGCGGGACCGTGGAGGTCCGGAAGAGGCGGACCACCCTGGGGCTCCACGACCTGACCGGGTTCGAGGGGCGGTGCGACGCCCTCTTCTTCACCAGGGATCTCTCCTTCCGGCCCCCCGCCGGGGGAAAGGCCCTGGCGGAGTTCCGGCGGCGGCTCCTGGGACTTCCGGAAAAGCCCGTGGAGGAGGGTCCCTTCGACCTGGTGGTTACGGGCGGGGGGATCACGGGGATCTGCGCGGCCCTTGCCGCGGCGCGGCTTGGCCTGAAGACGGCATTGATCCAGGACCGGCCCGTCCTGGGGGGCAACAACAGCTCGGAGGTCCGGGTCTGGCTGGGGGGCTCCCGGAACGTGAATCCCTATCCCCGGGTGGGGGACATCGTGAAGGAACTGGAGCCTCCCCAGCGGCCGAAGATCTGCCCCTGGAAAGGGGACGGCCGGGACCGGGACGCCCGGCGGGAGGCCCTGGTCCGCTCGGAGAAGAACCTCTCCCTCTTTCTGAACAACCGGGTGAACGCCGTGGAGACGGAGGGAGGGCGGATCACGGCCGTTCTCTCCCAGGACACGGTGAAAGGCGTCCGGAGGCGTTTCCGGGGGAGATGGTTCGCCGACACCACCGGCGACGGCTGCGTGGGCTACCTGGCCGGGGCGGACTTCCGGATCACCCGGAAGGGGCACATGGGGCGGTCCAACTTGTGGTACCTGGAGGACACGGGCCGGCCCTGTCCCTTTCCGCGGTGTCCATGGGCCCTGGACCTGGCCGCCAAGCCCTTTCCCGGGAGGAAGGGGGGGGAGAAAGGCGGTTTGAACGCCCTGGGCAAGTGGTTCTGGGAGAGCGGCTTCGACAGGGACCCCTTCGGGGAGGGGGAATCCATCCGGGATTGGAACTTCCGGGCCATGTTCGGCGCCTGGGACGCCCTGAAGAACGTGGACCACTGTTTTTCGACCTACCGGATCGCCTGGGCGGCCTACGTCTCGGGCAAGAGGGAGTCCCGCCGCCTGCTGGGGGACGTGATCCTCCGGGCGGGAGATCTCCTGGAGCGGAGGAAGTTCCCCGACGGGTGCGTGCCCACGGGCTGGCCCATGGACGTCCACGAACCGGACCCGGCCTATGTCAAGGGGTTCGAGGGGGACGCCTTCATCTCCCGGGCCCGGTATACCCGCTACAAGATGCCTTTCTGGATCCCCTACCGGTGTCTCTACTCCCGCAACGTTCCCAACCTCTTCATGGCGGGCAGGGACATCTCCGTCACCCACCAGGCCCTGGGGGCCGTCCGGGTCATGCGGACCTGCGGATGCATGGGGGAGATCGTGGGCATGGCCGCCTCGATCTGCAGGAAACACGGCGCCGATCCCAGGAATGTCTTTACTTCCTACCTGCCGGAATTGAAAGAAGCCATGAAAAGGGGAGCGGGAAGGGGACATTGAAGAAAGCGGGTCTTCCGCGGCTTCTGTGGAGCGGGGAAACGAGGTAAGAGGATTTTCGACCACAGATCCCGCAAGCGACCCAAAAAAAGACCCGGCCGCGGGGGCGGCCGGGTCCGGGTTCGGGGTTGAGGAGCGTTCTCTCGAGTATTTTCGTGGAAGGAGGAGGCGGATCAGCTGGCCTTGTACTTGTTCTTCTCCACGAGCTTGTGGAACTTCTCCTTCTCCTCTTCACTGAAGATGCTTACTGGCTCACCGCATTCGACGCAATAGCTGTGCTTTACGCTCATCAGGTAGAAGACGTATTTCTTGCAGCGGTTGCACCATTTCTTTTCCGTGTAGAAGTCCATCCTGTCCATTCTTCCCTCCCAGGCTCTTTTTGTTTTCCTCTTCTCTCGGGCGCGCCTCCCCTTTCGCAAAGGCCTTGCCAAAGGAACCGGCGAAGGCAAAAAAATTCCTAACTGACCGGGAAAAAAGGGGTTATGAGCTTGATCCCCCGGGGGTCCCTGGAGGGGAAAAACCCCGGGATTCGTGGGGGGTTTACAACGCCCGGAGGGAGAGGCTTCCGTAAGGTCTTGCGGGAAGGGCGGTTGCTCCCAGTGTGGCGGAGTTTCAACAGGCGGGGGAGGGG
>CAYQBW010000461.1:0-3198 GCA_964415725.1 uncultured Planctomycetia bacterium | reverse complement strand
AGCCAGGGAAGGCCGAAGAGGTAGACCACGGAATTCCCCGCCGCCAAGGCGGGAAGGGCCTTCCAGGGCGTCCGGCCCCAGCCCCGCTGGGCCAGGACGCCCGCCGTCCAGGCCGCCGCCGGGAACCCCGCCAGGTAGCCTCCCGTGGGACCGAGAAGCCAAAGGGGCCCCGAGGCTCCTCCGGAAAAGACCGGCAGCCCGCAAAGCCCGGCCCCCAGGTAGAGGAGCATGGCCCGGAAGGCCCTGGGCCCCCCGAGAAGCCCCCCGGCCAGGAGGACTCCCAGGGTCTGGCCCGTTACGGGAACGGGGGAAAAGGGAAGGCGGACCTCCAACTGGGCCAGGAGACTTACCAGGAGGACTCCCGCCCCCAGAAGGACCGCCTCCCGGGCGGCCGGGCTCTTTTCGGGAAGGGGAAGAATCCGTTCGGCCAAAGTGGGGGATGGTTCCATCTTTTCTTCCGTCACGTGGTCTTTGGTTTCTTTGCCGGGGGAAGGCCCTTTTACCAGGCGGGACCCGGCCGTTCATCCTTTCCCTTCCCTCCGCCGCCCCCGGGAATCCCGGGCCGCCGGGAAGGGTTGGTAAATCCTGGCTTGCGCCGGGACCTTCATGAATAATCCGGACTTCCCTTCCGCCCCCCCGAAAGGACAGGCATGGCGAAAAAACTCCAGAGAAAGATGTCGGTCCCCGGCAAGCCCAAGGCCCCGGGTCCCGGGCCGCGGCCGGGGGGCCCGGGGAAGAAGGGCTTCCGCCTCCCTGGAGGGCGGAAAGTCCCCGTGGCCCGCCTCTCGGAATTCACCGTCCAGCTCGCCACCCTCCTGGACGCGGGGATTCCCATCGTGCGGGCCCTGCGCATCCTGGAGGGCCAGATGCCGCCCGGCCCCTTCAAGGAGGTTCTCCGCCAGGTCACCCAGGACGTGGAGAGCGGAAGTTCCCTCTCCGAGGCCATGGAGAAGCATCCCAAGGTCTTCGACCTCCTCTATACCAACATGGTCCGGGCCGGCGAGATCGGGGGCGTCCAGGACGTGATCCTGCTGCGCCTGGCGGAATTCATGGCCAGGATCCAGGACATCCGCTCCCGCGTGAAGGGGGCACTCTTCTATCCCGTCGTGGTCATGGTGCTGGCCTTGGCGGTGATTACGGTTCTCCTCGTCTTCGTCATCCCTACCTTCGCCAAGATCTTCGCCAGGGAGAGAATGGAGCTTCCCTGGATCACCCAGGCCATGATGTCCTTGAGCGACGAGGTGAAGAAGTGGGGGTGGCTGGTGATCCTGGCGGTGGGGGTTGTGTATCTGATTCACCGGATCCTGCTCGCGCGGTCCGAGGCATACCGCCTGCGCCGGGACCGGTTTCTTCTCAAGCTTCCCCTCCTGGGGGACCTGCAGAGGAAGTCCCTCCTGGCCCGGTTCGCCCGCACCTTCGGCACCTTGATCCAGTCGGGCGTGCCCCACCTGGAAGCCCTCGAGATCGTAAAGGGTTCGCTGGGGAACAAGGAGGTCCAGCGGGCCGTCGAGGCCATCCGGGCGTCCATCCGGGAGGGCGAGGGGCTGGCCCGTCCCATGCAGGGAAGCCCCGTGTTCGACGAGATCGTGGTCAACATGGTGGACGTGGGGGAGGAGACGGGCGAACTGGACCGGATGCTCCTCAAGATCGCGGATCGTTACGAGAAGGAGGTGGACCAGAAGATCTACGTGGTGTTCAAGGTGATCGAGCCGGTGACCATCGTGTTCCTGGCGGGCATCGTGGGCCTGATCATGCTCTCCCTGCTCCTTCCCATGGTTCAGCTCGTGCAGCGCCTCGGAAAGGGGGTCTGATTCCCGCCGGGCGGAAAGGGTCGAGGTTTGTCCCTTAGGGTAAGGGTTCTTCTCATGATCCTGGCGGTGAACCTCGCCGCCGCGGGGGCCCTGGTCCTGGTCCTCCTCAGGGAGGAGGAGAACATCTACGACCTCAGGGTGGCCAATTGGCACCTGAAGAACATCCAGGTGGTCATGGCCAAGCTCAACGCGGGAATCGGGGCGGCCCGGCTCACGGTCCCCAAGATCCTGGAGTGGCCCCAGTGGAAGGAACACTTCCGGGACGCCGTGATCGTGAACAAGGCCTTCACCTTCCTCGGGCCCCACCAGATCTACCTGAATCCCCTGGGGGCTCTCCACAGGACGGAGAATTTCGACAGGGAGGCCGTGGAGGCGGGATTGCGGCGGGCCATCGCCACCAGAGGGGTGGTGGAGCTCAAGGAAGGCCGGTGCGAGGTCCTCCTTTCCCCCAGGGATTCCCGTCCCATAGGCGCGGTCTACTACGTGCCCAAGCTTCCTCCCATCCGGCACAGGGATATCCTCCTTCCTCTCTCGGTCCTCGGGGCGTCCACGATCTTCCTCATCCTGGCGCTCTACCTGGCCCTCTCCCGTTCCCTGGTGGCCCCCCTGGAGAAGCTCGCCGAGGGGGCCCGGAGGCTTGCCTCGGGGGACGACCGGACCGCGGTCCGCGTCAAGGGCGGCTCCTCGGAGGTGGAGACCCTGGTGGAAGTCTTCAACAATACGATTCAGCGGGTCCGATCCTTCCGGGAGGAACTGGAGCGGGAGGTGGCCCGGGCCACGGAAGAGGTGAAGCGCAAGGAGCGCCAGCTCCTCCTTTCCTCCAGGCTCGCCGCCATGGGGACCCTGGCCGCGGGGATCGCCCACGAGATCAACAATCCCCTGGGGGGGATCATGAACGCCCTGAGACGGATCAAGGAGAAGTGCCCCGGAGACCCCGAGCTGGAGGAATACATCGAACTGGTGGAAGAGGGGCTGGAGAGGATCGCCGCCACGGTGAGAAGGGTCCTGGAATTCGCGCCCCGCCGGGTGGAGCCCTCGGTCTTTCCCCTGGTGGAGGCGGCCCGGAAGGCGGCGGCCTTCGTGGAGCACCGGGCCCGGAAACTGGGAGTCGTCCTGGACGTGGCCGGGGAGGAATGCCTCGTTCGGGGGGACCTGGGGGAGATCCAGCAGGTCTTCCTCAACCTCCTGGTCAACGGCCTGGACGCGCTGGAGGAGAGGATCGCCGCCGAGGGAACCGGGTTCGGGCCCAGGCTTTCGGTCCGGGTGGAGCGGCGCGTTTCGGGTGGAGAGGATGTGGCCGAAGCGGTGGTGGAAGACAACGGGCCGGGGATGCCCGAGGGGACGGAGGGCCGGGTCTTCGACCCCTTCTTCTCCACCAAGGAGGAAG
>CAYQBW010000460.1:0-3199 GCA_964415725.1 uncultured Planctomycetia bacterium | reverse complement strand
TGTAGGGGACGCCCGAGGGGCGGCCGAAGGCCGCCCCGACGGTCGTCCCGCGATAAACCCACCCCCCTCCTTCCTGGATTGTAGAGGGCGCCGAAGGCGCCCGAACGTCGTCCCGCAATGGCCCTTATCCCCCTTGATTCTCCTTGCCCAATTTCCCAAGATACAAATTATAAAAGGGACCAAAAGAATGAACGAACAAACACGTGCCAGCTTCGAACTCCGGGCCGAGATCTTCAAGGCCCTGGCCCATCCCACGCGGCTTTTCTTCGTCCACACACTCGCCCAAGGGCCCAAGTGCGTCCAGGAACTGGCCGAGATGGCAGGTGGGGACATGTCCACCATCTCCAGGCACCTCTCCAGGCTCAAGCGGGCCGGGATCCTCGCGGACGAGAGGAAGGGGACCCAGGTTTACTACCGGCTGAAAACCCCCTGCATCCTCAAGTTCTTCACCTGCGTGGAGGAGACCATCAAGGGACAGGTGGAGGAAAAGAAAAGGCTTTCCCGGAAGATTCCATCCCCCAGGTGGAAGGCCTGAATCGGGAAGAAGGCAAACAAGCGGAAGAGTAGAAACATGCCCAAAAAGATCCAGATTCTCGGGACAGGCTGTCCCAAGTGCAGAAAACTCGAAGAGACCGTTCGGGCCGCCGCTTCCGAGCTCGGCCTGGACTGCGCCATCGAAAAAGTCACGGAGATCACCGAGATCATCAAGTTCGGTGTCATGACCACGCCCGGGCTCGTGGTGGACGGCGAACTCAAGATCGCCGGCAAAGTGCCGCCCCTCGAGAAGGTCAAGGACCTGATCCGTTGAAGCGGGCATTGACCCTGTTCCTCCTGCTTTTCGCCGGCGCCACGGTGGTCCGGGTCGTGGTGGGAGAGATCGCCTCGGGCGGCCGGAAAGGAGCGGAGGCTCTCCACATTCCGGCCAAGGGGAAAGTCCTGGCCGCCTACTACTTCATCGTGGGGAAGATCCGGTGCTCCACCTGCCTCACCATGGAGGCCTACAGCCGGGAAGCCCTCCGGGAGCGCCTGGGCGCCGAGGCCGCCGCCGGCAAGGTCCTCTTCGCCGTGGTGGACACCGAAAACCCCCGCTTCCACCACTACAAGAAGGACTTCCAGCTTCCTTCCACCTCGCTGGTCCTGGCGGAATACGAGCGGGGCAAACTGAAACGCTACAAGAACCTCAACCGGATCTGGCGGCTCGTCCGCGACAAGAAGGCCTTCCTGGACTACGTGGAGAAAGAGGCCCGGGCCCTCCTGGGGGACCTCCAGTGAGCGCCTTCCTCCTCGTCCTGGCCTCGGCCTTCTGGTTCGGGATCCTGACCTCCATCAGCCCCTGCCCGCTGGCCACCAACATCGCCGCCATCTCTTTCGTCGCCCAGGACGTGGAGAATCCCTGGAAGGTCCTGAGGATGGGCTTCATCTATACCCTGGGGCGGGTCTTCACCTACGTGGTCCTCGGGGCCCTCATCATCTACGGAATCCTTGCCGGAGCGGGGGCCGCGGACTTCCTCCAGCACTACATCGACAGCCTCCTCGGCCCCATCCTGGTGGTCCTGGGCCTCCTCCTCCTGGGATGGATCGGGGAGAACCTGGCCCTTCCCGGGACGGGAGGCGGGGCCAAGAAAGCCGCCGCCCTGGCGGGCCCCATGGCGCCCTTCGTGCTGGGCGTGCTCTTCGCCCTCTCCTTTTGTCCCGTCTCGGCGGGCCTCTTCTTCGGAAGCCTCCTCTCCCTGGGAGTGAAGGAGCATTCCCCCTTCCTCGTGCCCGCCGCCTTCGGCCTGGGCACGGGCCTGCCCGTCCTGGCCTTCGCCCTGGCCGTCTCCCTGGGAACGGCCTCGGTGGGCAGTCTCTTCCACAAAGTGAAAGTCTTCGAGTCCTGGGCGCGCCCTATCACGGGAACCATCTTCATCCTGGTGGGCATCTATTACTCCCTTGCCTACTCCTGGGGCCTGGCCTAGAGATCTCCCATGGCTGAAAACAGACCAAAAGGAAAGAAAAAAGTCCTCTTTCTCTGCACGGGCAACTCCTGCAGGAGCCAGATGGCCGAGGGCTGGACCCGGGCCCTCTGGGACGGCGAGATCCAGGCATGGTCCGCCGGGATCGAGGTCCACGGCCTCAACCCCCTGGCCGTAAAGGTCATGGCCGAGGCCGGGGTGGACATCTCGGGCCAGGAATCCAAGCACGTGGACACCCTGCTGGACATCCCCTTCGACCTGGTGGTCACCGTCTGCGACCACGCCCACGAGCACTGTCCCCTCTTCCCGGGGAAGACCAGGGTCGTCCACCGGGGCTTCGCCGACCCGCCCCGCCTGGCCAAGGAAGCCCGGACCGAGGAAGAAGCCCTGGCCCATTACCGCAGGGTCCGGGACGAGATCCGGGATTTCGTAAAGACCCTGCCCCGCTACCTGGATTGATTTCCTTGGAGTGGATACACTCTCCACCGCCCTTCCTGAATACCCGCCTTCTCCAAGAGGCCCTCTTTTTGGAAGGCCCGCTCCAGGGAGACCGCCTCGGGAAGGTCTTTCTGGACCAGGAGGTAGACCGCGGGGAAGCGCCCGGGGAACCGCCCCAGGAAGGCCTTCACCCCCTCCGCCGTGAGGGGTTCCTGCTCGGGGTAGCCCGATTCCAGGACGGGCCGTCCCGCCTGGTAGGGGACCCACCAGGAACGGGGCCCCACCAGGAGGGAACCGGGCGGGGTGTGGGTCCGGATCCACTGGGCCCCCCGGGGGGGAAGCATCCTCTTGTCGCCCCCGGGGGGGAAACCCCGGGCGAAAAGGGCGCCGGCCCAGAGGAGGGCGAGAAGGAGGGAGACCGGGGGAAGGGCCGAAAGGGCGGGACGCTTCTTCCAGGCTCTTTCCGAAAGGGCGTATCCCCCCGCCAGGGCCAGGGGAAGGAGGGAGACCAGCATGGGGCCCGCGAGCCTCCGCCCGATCCGGTCGAAAAGAATCATCCCGCCGAGGAGAAGGAGGAGGGCGCCGTAGAGAAGGAGGAATCCCCAAAGGAGAAGGAGGACCGAAGAGTTCCACCCCTCTTTTCCCTCCTTCTTCCGCCCCCACCGCCCGAGGATGAACAGGACTCCCGCCAGGGCGGCCGGAAGGTAGAGGAGCCTCGAGCAGGCGGCGAAGAGGGCCCCGGCCTGGAAGAGGAGAGCCCCCTCCGGGGCGGGTCTGCGGGGAGGGCCGAAGGGGCCGCCCAGGGA
>CAYQBW010000459.1:0-3221 GCA_964415725.1 uncultured Planctomycetia bacterium | reverse complement strand
CTTCGCCCGGGTCATGGAGGCCACGAGCCGGCTCTTCCCCGTGTTGGGGGCTCCCAGCAGGACCAGTCTCCCCGCCCCGGCCCTTTCGATCCGGAAAGGGTCGTGCTGGGAGGCTTTGCCTCTCCCCTTCTCGGCCTTTCGCAAGGCGGCGATCCGGCGCTTGATGTCGGCCTGGAGCTTTTCCGTCCCCTTGTGCTTGGGAATGAGTTTGAGCATCTCTTCCAGGCAGGCCAGCTTCTCTTCCGGGGTCCGGGCCGCCTTGTAGGCCTCCTCGGCCTTCAGGTATTGGGGGGTTAGGTTGGCCGGCATGGCGCCCTCCGGAAGGTTGGAGGTGAAGGACCCCTGAATTTTAAAACAAGAAGGAAGAGGTGCCAACGTCGCCCGGAAGGTTCCGGGAACCTGGAACCACGGGGTCCTGGGGGAGTCGCGGGACGACCGTCGGGCCGGCGCGATGCGCCGACCTTCGGGACGACCGTCGGGCCGGCGCGATGCGCCGTCCCTCGGGCGTCCCCTACGGCACCCCCTACGCGTCCCCTACGGGAGGGTGAGGCGCCAGGCCGGGGAAAGATGGTTCCGGAAGGGCTTTCCCTCGAAGAAGGCCCACTTGTTCACCCCCGTCCAGACTCCCCGGGCCGGCGGGCCCAGGACGAGCTTTCCCCCTTTCAGCCGGACGGCGAGGCGGGGATTGCGGAGCTTGAAGTAATCCCCCGAGTTGTTCTTGACCCGGACCTCCAGGCCCGCGGCCAGGGCCTTCTCCAGGAGATCCAGGGGAAGGGGGACCAGGCAGGGATCCCAGGCGTCGAGTTTCCCCTGGTTGGGGGGAAGAAGAGCGACGGCCTTTCCTTCCACCAGAACCTCTTTCTTGAGGCCTGGGTTGGAACCGAAGATGTCCAGAGCCAAGTAGAGAGCCTTTACGGAGGATGGATTTCTCGGAATTCTCCTCGGCCAGGACCGGGCCGGCCTGGGGGAGGAAAAAGTTCCCTGCCACCCCAGGACTCCCCGGATCCGTTCGGGCCGGTCGAGAACGGGCGGGAAGGGGCCGGCCCCGGGAAGGACCGGGCCGTAATCGGCGCCTTTCTTCGCCCCCGGCAGGGGCGGAGAGAACTCCTTCCGGGAGCTGAGCAGGTAGACCCGGATCTCCCCTTTTCCCCCCAAGGGAGGGAGCCCCGGCTCCAGTCGCACCCGGACGGGCCCGCCCGGAGGCAGGTCGACCACGCCGGTCCACCAGGCGCTCCTTTTGCCCACGTACCGGGCCTTCACCTTTTTTCCGGCCACCCGGATCACGGGAGCCCTCCTTCCCCCCCGGCGTGTTCTCTGCGCCACCACCAGGGAGGAGGCGCAGCCCGGCGCGGGACGGACCTGGATTTCCGTTCCCCCGCCAGGCAGGTCCTTCCGCGAAAGGATCCGGCAGGCCGGGGGAGGGCCGATCTCCTCGGGCCATTTCTCCACCAGGGCGGGCCGTTTCCCCTTGGGCCAGATCCGGGCCACCAGGGTCTCGTGGGCCCCCAGGGTGAAGCGAAGGCTTCCCTTTTCGTCCAGGGAGGGTAGCCGCCTGCGCCTGGGATAGACCAGGGCGGGGGAGGCCTGGGCCGGCGGGGTTCCGGTGAGGACGTAGAGGTCCCGCAAGGGGATTTCCACCTGCTTGGTTTCCAAGGTGGGGTTGCGAAGGGTGAGCACGGCCTCGCCGCCCCTGGCCGCCCGGTATCCCAGCACCTCACCCTTCGCCGGCTCCCCCCCGAAGGCCTGGGCCTGGGCCAGGATGTCCTTCTGGCGGGCCGACCATTCCAGGGATTCCCTGAGGTCGGCCCACAGGGGCCCGGTCATGGTGGAAGGCGTGACATAGACTTCCTGGAGCATACAGCCCCTTCCGAGGAAGAGGATGCAGGCGTCCAGGAAGGAGCCGGGAGGTTCGTCGGGGCCGCCGGGCAGGCAGAGCCTTCCGTGGGTGATTCCGTGGAACATGAGGGCGTTCAGGGGGAAGTCGGGGGAGTGGTGAAGGATGTTCTTGTAGACCCGCTCGTCCCGGTAGGTCATGGCCCGGTCCCTTCCCCGGATCGCCGGGACCTGGGAGTCGTAGCCCACGTCGGCTCCTCCGAGCCAGCAGAAGTCGGCCCACTTGAGCCACCAGGGCGAGAGATGGACGAAGGAGGTCACGTTGAGGAAGACCTTGGGATCCAGGGAGGCCATGTATTCCAGGAGGGAGAGGGTTTCGTTCACTCCCCTCTCGAAGGCGGCGGGCGTCTTGGGGCGGATGAGCTGGAAGTTGAAGTCCATCTTGAAGTAGTCCACCCGGCAATCCCGGATGAAGTGCCGGATCCTGGCCTTCAAGGCGGCCCGGTACTTGGGCCCGCTCAAGAGGTAATATTTGCCATCCGGCGCTTTTTCATAGCCCCGGGCCGCCCCCCAATCGGTGTCCAGGTGGAACCCGCACAGCGGCATCCAGAGACCGAGTCGGAAACCGAGCTTTTCCAGGTTCTTGCTCAAGGCCAGGAGCCCCCCGGGGAAGGTGTCCTTCCGGGCCCGCCAGATGGATTTCCTGTCCTGCCAGATGTCGTCCACCGCCATGGAGACGATGGGGATCTTCGCTTCCTTGAACCCCCGGGCCGACTCCAGGATCCCCTCGGCCGAAAGGGTGCTCTCCATGTCGTACCAGGAGTTGTAGTGGGGGAAGGGGGTGGGAGGCCTGCGGCGGAAGCCGTCCAGGTAGGCCCGGAAGGTCCTGTGGGGTGTCCCCCGGGGAGAGACGCCCAGGACGGCCGTGAACGTGGTGAAGGGGGGGCGCTTGTCCGGGTGATGGCGGAGAACCGCAACTCCTCCCGGTTCGCGGAGGTTCCAGCCCGCCGGGTGTTCCAGGCCCAGGAAGAAGGTCTTTCCGGCGAAAAGAGGGATTCCCGTTCCCCGCCGGGGCCCTCCGGTCTCCTCCCTTCCCCAGGAGAGTTCCAGGGGTCTTCCGCCGGGGCCGGTGAAACGGAGGCGCTCCACCTCGACGGCCTTCACGAGGGGCGCCGGGGAAGAGCCCTTCCAGGTGAGTTCCAGGGTTTTCCGGAAGAGAGGAACTCCACGTCCCGGCGAGGAGAGGACCACCCGGACTCCCAGGGGCGCCAGGCCGCCCCTGCCTTTGAAGGAGAAGACCAGTTCCTTTCCTTCCAGGCGGGGGTTCTCGGCCGAGGGAACCATCTCCGAGGGAGTGAGGGGCTTTTCCCCTCCCTCCAGGAGGATCC
>CAYQBW010000458.1:0-3234 GCA_964415725.1 uncultured Planctomycetia bacterium | reverse complement strand
GCCCGGCCCCTTCCGGGAGGCCCGGACCTTTCCCTTCTTCCCCACGATCGAGATCCGGGCTCCGCCGGCGGCTTCGGGAAGGTAGTAGTGGATCTTCAAGGGCCCTTTCCCCCGCCCGGCCCTCTCGGGGGGAAGGACGAAGGCCCGTTCCCCCTTCCCGATCCGGAGGGCCGCCTCCTGGAGGGGTTTGGCGTCCATCACCCAGGCACTCCTACCGTGGGTCCCGGCCACGAGTTTCCGGACCCTGGGATGGATGGCCAGGTCGTGGACCGCGGAGGTCGGGAGGTTGGAGCAAAGGGAAAACCAGGTCCTCCCCCCGTCGGTGGAGCCGTAGACCCCGAGATCGGTCCCGAGGTAGAGGAGCCCTTCCACCAGGGGATCCTCCCGGAGGACGTTGACCGGCTCTCCGGGCAGGCCGCCGGAAAGGGAGCGCCATGTCTTTCCGTAGTCGTCGGAACGGAAGACATACGCCTTGAAGTCGTCCTCCCTGTAGCCCGTCTCGCAAACGTAGACCCTGCCTTCCGCGTAACGGGAGGCCGTAACCCGGCTCACCCATTTTCCCGGGAGACTCCTCCCTATCTCCACCCACTTTCCCCCGTCGTTCTTCGTGACCCAGACCCTGCCGTCGTCGGTTCCCGCGTAGAGAAGCCCGGGCCGGAAGGGGGACTCGGAGAGGGTGGTGATCGTGGCGTAGGGCACGTCCCCGTAAGGCCTCCTGGTGGTGAGATCGGGGCTGATGGGCCACCAGTGATCCCCCCTGTCCAGGGAGCGGAGCACCTTGTTGGCCCCGAAGTAGAGAATCAGGTGATTGAACCGGGAGACCAGGAAGGGGGTCATCCAGTTGCACCGCAGGGGCGGCTCGCCGATCCCGGCCTTGGGCATGATGTCCTTGGCCGTCCCCTTCGCCAGGTCGTGGCGGGCCAGGCCGCCGAACTGGATGGTGGAGTAGACCGTATTGGGATCCACGGGATCGACGAAGACGAAGAACCCGTCGCCCCCCCGGAGCTTCTTCCAGGGATCCTTCCGGCCGTAAGCAGGGGTGTAGGTGTTTGGACCGTAAAGGGTGCCGTTGTCCTGGGTCCCCCCCCAGATCCGGAAGGGCGAGGCGCCGTCCAGGGAGATCGCGTAAAACTCGACGATCGGCAGGTTGTCGAAGTGCCGCCAGGTCTCCCCCCTGTCATAGGAGGCGTAGAGGCCGCCGTCGGTGCCGAGAAGTAGGTGGGATGGGTGGACGGGATCGATCCAGAGGTCGTGGTTGTCCAGGTGGACCGCGGGAGCCTTGGTGATGTCCCGCCAGGTTTTTCCCCCGTCGCCGGAAGTGAGAAGGCGGATGCCCAGGGCGTAGACCTTGTCCGGGTCGTCCGGGGCGACCCGGATGTCGCAGAAGGAGTAACCGTAGGTGTTGAAGAAGAAATCCAGGTGCTTTTCGTTCACCTTCCTCCAGGTCTCGCCCCCGTCGTCCGACCGGTAGACCTGGCCTCCCTCGATGTCGGTGACGTGGAGTTTACGGTCTGCGTTGAGATCGAGAAGGTACTGGGCGAAGGATTTTGGAGTCAGCTTTCCCTTCTTGACCAGGGCCAGGACGTCGGCCCCTTTATACCGCGAGGGAACGTTCAACCGCCTCAAGAAGGCCGTGAGAGCCTTGGGGTCCAGGGCCAGGAACTCCGCCTTGGACATCTTCTCCACCTGGAGGATGGTCAGTTTCCCCTTCTTCGCCAGGCTCTTTACCTCCTTCCTGGGCATGGGAGCCTGGTTGTCCAGGAGGGCGTAGAGGATGTCGGGGTTCGAAGGGGAGACGGCAAGCCCGATCCGGCCGACGTATTTTCCCGTGGGAAAGCCGCGGGTGAGCCTCTTCCAGGTCCGGCCCCCGTCTGTGGTCTTGTAGATCCCCGATCCCGGGCCGCTCTCCACGTTGTTCCAGGCCTTCCGGTCCCTCTCCCACATGGCGGCGTAGAGGGTCTTCCTGTCACGGGGGTCCATGACCAGGTCCACGGCCCCGGCCTTCTCCGACACGTAGAGGATCTTCCTCCATGTCTTTCCGCCGTCGGTGGTCTCGTAGACTCCTCTTTCGGGGTTGAAGGTGTAGTTGTGGCCGATGGCGGCGACATATACGATATCCGGGTCCACAGGGTCGATGACGATCCTGCCGATGTGCTGGGTGGCTTCCAGGCCCATGCGTTGCCAGGACTTTCCCCCGTCGGTGGACTTGAAGACCCCCATCCCGGCGAAGGAACTCCGGGCCATGAGCTCCTCACCCGAGCCGACCCAGACGATCCGCGGGTCGGAGGGAGCAACCTTCACGTCGCCGATGGTGAAGGTGCACTGCCTGTCGAAGACGGGCTTCCAGGTCACCCCGTTGTTGGTGGTCTTCCAGAGCCCCCCGGACCCGGCGGCCACGTAGAAGGTGTAAGGGGCCTTGGGATCGGCGGCGATGCTCGAGATCCGCCCCCCCGTGAAGCACGGCCCTGCGGGCCGCCAGGTGAGAACCCCGAAGGGAGAGGACTTCTTCATCTCCAGGTGGCGGCTCCAGGAAGCGAGCCGCTCCGCCGCGGAAGTCGCCTCCCGGCCCGCCCCCGGAACATGGAGAAGGACAAGGAAGCCAAGGGAGAACAAGTTGGTGGTCGAACCTGGTTTGAACATGGTCGCTCCTTGAAAGAGGCCCCACCTTGTTACCTTCTCCGACCCCGCCGGTCCACCCAAAAGAAGGGCCTCCAGGGTCGAGCAGCACCCGGCCTGGACGCCGGTTTCCCCCGTCCTTCTTTTCCCCGCCGGGCGTAGAATGCCGGAGAACCGCTTCTCCTTCCGAAAAGGGAAAAACAGACCATGACGAAAAAAATTCACCTGTTCCTCTTTCTCCTCCAGGTCTCGATCAACCTAGCGGCGGCCCCGGCCCCCGCGGAAAAGAGCTTCCCCAAGACGCGGAAGTCCGAAAAACACCCTCCCGTGGAGGGAAGACTCGAACTCCAGGACGTGAACTGGGCGTCAGCCCCGCCGTATACCCTCGCCGCGCCGCCCCGCACCCTCCTCTTGGAGGGGGCGGCGCGGCAGCCCGGAGTATTCCGGAAGGTCCGTCGCGAAAACCCGGAGATGGCTGCCAGGGCGGGCTCCCGCAGGGGCGAGGACCGCAGGCGTGCTTGGGCCTCACGCCGAGGATCCGAGACCCGAGGACGCCGGAGGTGGCTGGATGTCACCTTTTCAGGCGGCCTCTACCCTGAGACATGCCGGGGCCCCGGC
>CAYQBW010000457.1:0-3240 GCA_964415725.1 uncultured Planctomycetia bacterium | reverse complement strand
ATACAAGAGCACGAGGAATCCTCATGAGCGAAACGGTGCCCGAGTTCGAATCCCCCAGAGAAGAGGAAAAGCTGGAACTCCTAGTCCTCCGGCCGAAACAGAAAGCCATCCGGTGCCGGAACCTGGAGACCGGCCAAGAGATCACCTTCCGGACCGGGGGGGCTTACAAGGCCGTTCCCGGGGAGATCCTGGTGGTCCGGCCCAGGAAACAGTGGACCTACGCGGGCCACGCCTACCTCTCGGGGGAAATCACCGCATCCAGGATCGATCCCCAGGCCCTGGGCCTGGAGCCCTTGAAACTCCAGGAAATGGGCCCCTTCCAGCCTTACGAGCCGCCCCCCGACCCGGACGAAGAAGACCAGGTCGAAGACTGGCTCGCCGAACTCATGTACCGGGGAAGGCGCACGGCTTACGAGATGGAGGTCGTCCTGCCCGGCGAAGACCCGGAAGATTTCGAGACTGACCCCATCCTGGAGGCCGTGGACCTGGCCCAGGCGGAGGCCAAGGGGGAAGCCCGGGAACTGCTTTTCCAGGTGCTGGAGCAGGACCTCCGTTGTCTGGACGCCCACGCCCACCTGGGGAGCTTCGTCTTCGATCTCCTCCCGGCCCTTGCCCTCAAGCACTACCAAATGGGCGTCCGGATCGGGGATCTCTCCTTCCCCCCGGACTTTGACGATTACCTCCCCTGGGGATTCATCGACAACCGGCCCTACCTGCGCTGTCTCCACGGCCTCGGCCTTTGCCTCTGGCGCCAAGGCCGCCTCGATGAGGCCCGGGCCGTCCTGGAACGGAACATCAAATACAACCCCGACGACAACCAGGGCATCCGTTTTCTCCTTCCCTTCCTCCGCAAAGGAATTCCCTGGGAGGAGCTTCCGGAGAACCTGTAATCCAAAAAGTCTTGCCCCCAATCTCTCTCGCATAGATCCCAAGGAGGAACCATGGCCTCCCCCTCCCGTTTCACCACGCCCCAGGGCCCGAAGGACTTCCCCGAGGAACTGGTGGTCCTTCACCCGGAAAAGGAAACCGCCCGTTGCCGCGTCCTGGGAACGGACCGGGAAATCCTTCTACACACCCGGGGCATCCCCCGCCTGGTCCCCGGGGAGGTCCTTACCCTCCTGCCGGAAAGGCAGGCCGGGTCCTCATCCCACCCCTACCTCTCGAAACCCTGGGAGATGCGGCGGGTCGAAGTCCGGTCCCTGGGGCTGAAGCCCTTGGCCCTCGAGGAAAGAGGCGCCCTCGATCCCGAGGAAGAGTTGGAGACCTCGGGAGGGAAGGCCGCCATGGAGGAATGGCTCCACCCCCTGGTGTTTCGCGGCAAACACCCCCTCTTCGAGCTGGAAGAGCTGGGGCCCGGTTTGGACCCGGAGGATCCCATGTGGGACCCCATCATCGAAGCCCGGGAGATGAAGGAGAAGGGAAACCTGGAAAAGGCTGAAGAGGTTCTCTTCCACCTCCTTTCCGTAGACCTTCGTTACCTGGACGCCCACGCCCACCTGGGGGCGTTCTATTTCGAGGAAAACCCGGAAAGGGCCCTTTCCCACTACGCCGTGGGAGCCGAGATCGGCGCCCTCTCCTGCCCTCCCGGTTTCGACGGATACCTGCCATGGGACTATCTCCAAAACCGGCCCTTCCTCCGGTGCCTCCACGGCCTGGCCTTGTGTCTATGGAGGACGAAACGGGCCGGGGAGGCCCAGGCGATCTTCGAATGGCAATTGAACCTCGACCCCTTGGACCACATGGGCATCCGCTTTCTCCTCTACTATTTGCGCCAGGGGGTGGATTGGGAAGACCTGCCCCCTTCCCTTTGACGCCGGCGGTCCGGAAACATCAGGCCCAGCCCGGCGCCTGGTGGCCCTGGATCTCTCTCACCATCGCCGGGTAGCGGCGGAAATCCTGGAGGACCCGGCCCAGCCAGGGATCAGGAATCCCCAAGGGACACCCCACCTCCCGGCAGGCCGCCGCCAACAGGCCCCCGTGGGGGTAGTGCCTGTAACGCCCCTTTCCGGTCAACCCGGCGATCCGCTTTTCGGCGGCCCTTCTCATGGCGCCGGCCATCGCCTCCCGGTCCTCCGCCTCCAGGCGCGCTCCCGCCCCGGCCTTCTCCAGGATTTCTTCCACTCCCGGAGTGAGACGAAACGAATCCTCCTCTTTCATTCCCCAAATCCAGGAACCCGGGTCCAACCTCAACTTCGAGAGGAACTCCCGCCCTTCCCTGAGAAAACGCTTCCCCCCAAGAAGAAGGTAGAAGGTCCAGAAGATCAGGTGTCCAGGATGGTCTGGAAAAGACCAACCAAGGCCCGGAGCCCGGCCGAGGGCATCGGCGGGCCAATCGTACATTCCGAGAAGGCACTGAAGAAAACCCCGAACGGGAAGCTCCTTCCCAGCACAGGAGGGAAACGCCCGGCGCGCCGCCTCCCGCAAGGCCGCCTCATCCTCGGCCGTGCCGAGGAGGCGCAAAAGCCGGGGCAGGGAAGGCTCCGCCTTCCAGGCCTCTTCCAGGAGCAGGGAGAAATCCGGGTGTTCCAGCCTCCATGCGGCCAGCGCGGCGCCGTCCAGGAAGCGCGCCCTTTCCGGGCCGGCCCCGGAAAAAACCTCCGCCGCCTCCCGGAAGGCCGCCAGGGCGCCCGCCCAATCCTCCGCTTTGAAAAGAGAAAGGCACCAGGACATGTAATCTTTGGATGCCTTCGTCCCGCGGGCCAGGCGGGCCAGCGCCTCGGGACCACCTTCCCTGAGGAGGGCCTCCTCCAACCAGGATTTCTGGAAATAAGTGAGGGTTCCTTTTTTCCTCTTCCCGGCCAGGAACTCCTTCCATTCCCCGAGAAAATTCTCGAAGTCGGGGAGAGGCTCCAGGGCCGCCTCCTCCATCCCCTTGAGAGGAAAAGAGAAAAGCCAAATGGGCTTCACCTCTTCCAAGGCCCTGGCCAAGGCCGGCGCCCTTTCTCCCGGAGGGGTCGTCATGTAGACCGAGATCAGGTACTGGACAGCGTAAGTAAAAACACCGGCACCAAGAACCTCTCCCGGCATTTCGTCCGCCCCGACATCGATCTCCCCTTCACCCAAGGGCACGAGCAGGGCATCGAAGATCTCCCGGGCGTTCTCGTAGTCCCGGGCCCGGAAGGCGGCGCTCCCAAGGCGGAGCCGCCGGTCCACTTCCTCCGGCTCGGCCGACCCCTCTTCCAAGGCCTCTTCGGCCCAGGCCAAGGCGTCCTCCACCTCCTCCCTGGAAGGCCCCTCCGG
>CAYQBW010000456.1:0-3290 GCA_964415725.1 uncultured Planctomycetia bacterium | reverse complement strand
GGCCAGGCCCTTCATTTTTCCCTCCAGGGAGCGGCGGGCTTCCTGTTCGTCCACGGCAGGGGCGTGGCGTTCCAGGAAAGCACGAAGTCTTCCAGTCTCCTGGGTCCCGCCGGACCGACGCACTCCTTGGAAATGGGCAGTGGAATGATCCCCAGGATCCAGTGGGTCACGCATTCGAAGGTGAGAAATTGCAGATGCCTCTTCTCGGAGCCCGTAAGCTCCCACCCCTCCATGGGGACGGGCCGGTAATGACCCGGCACCACGATCAAGGCCGAGGGACACCCAATCCTCCCCTGGAACCCTCCCCCGATGGGAAGAGTCGCCTCGCCGCAGTGGGTGAAGATCGGACCGGCCAGAATCACTTTGGGGTCCACCCACTCCGTCCCGTATCCCTTCCCGCTCATGACGGGCGCCGGGCCCTGGGCGGCGCCGGGAACCCCGGGAAGCCCAAAGACCAGGAGAGACCAGAACACCTTCCGCCATCCGCTTCTCATGACATCCTCCTTTTCCAAAGACCTTCTTCCCCATCCTTTTCCGACGGCGGCCCGGGAGGAAAGGTCACCCTCGGCCCTCCGCCCTCTTTCCCAAGGCACCGTTGCCACCGGGAGGCGGGAAGGTTCCAATAGCCGGAATGATTCTTGACGGCGCCGTTGAAACCTGGACGGAGGACTCATGCGGAGCGAACCCCCGAGCTTGAAGGCCCTGGTCTTATTCCTGTCCCTCTCATTCGCCGCTCCCGGGCTTCTCTGGAGCCAGGAGCCCCGGGAACCCCGGACTCTCCAGGAAGTCCGCGCCCTCCTGGAGAAGGCGGGGGGCGCGGGCCGCTGGGAGGGATCCCACACGGTCACCGCATGGGACTCCCGGGTGGTCCGGGTCGAGGAGAGCGGACTGGGCCACACCAGGATCCACAAGATCGTCAAGATCCTGGACGAGAAGGGGGCCGTCTCCCACGCCGCCCTCCGGTTCGATTACGACCCCGCCTCCAACCTGGTGGAGATCGAGATGGTGCGCGTGATTCCGGCCAAGGGAAAACCCAAGCCGATCCCATCCGCCTCCATCCTGGACCTCCCCCAGCCCCAGGACATGATCATCTGGGGCACGCGGATGAAGCTCGTCCCCCTGGGGAGGCTCCACCCGGGGGACGCGATCGAATACGTAATCAAGAAAGAAGGTTTCTCCATCGCCTACCTGGGAGGCCCACCGGACGAGGAACGGTTCGTTCCCCCCATGCGGGGACACTTCTACGACACCGTCCTCTTCCAGGAAGGAGCCCCCCTCCTGGTCAAGTATTACAAGGTCGTCCTCCCCCGGGACAAACCTCTCCGCTACAAGGTGTACAACGCGGACGTCTCCTCGGCCTGCGACTACACCAAGGACTCCCTTGCCTACAGCTTCTGGAAGAGAAACGTCCCGCCCTTCCGCCCCGAGCCCAGGGCCGTGGCCGCCTCGGACCAGTGCCCCAAGGTGGTGATGGCCACCACCGCCACGTGGGAGGAAAAATCCCGCTGGTTCTACAAGGTCCAGGAGGACAGGAAGATCTTCGACCTCGCCCCCAGGACGGACGGCCTCCCGGGCGGAAAGGAGGAAGTGGAAGGGATCAAGGCCCTCGTGGCCCGCCTCACCAAGGGCAAGGACAGGGAGGGGATGATCCGGGCCCTCAACCACTGGGTGGCGGATAACATCCGTTACATGGGAATCACCATGGGCAAGGGGGAAGGCTACACCATCCACCCGGGCGTGATGACCTTCCACGATCGTTGCGGGGTCTGCAAGGACAAGGCAGGCATGCTGACCACTCTCTTACGGGCCGCCGGCTTCGAGGCCTACTGCGGAATGACCATGGCGGGGTCCAGGGTGGAGGACATCCCGGCGGACCAGTTCAACCACTGCATCACCGCCGTCCGGGAGCCCGACGGTTCCCTGAGGCTCCTGGACCCCACCTGGATCCCCCTCTCCCCGGAGATGTGGTCCTCGGCCGAGGCGGAACAGTATTACGTCATCGGCACCAAGAAGGGCGAGCCCTTGAGGAAGACCCCCCTCTTCGGCCCCGCCCGGAACCGCCTCTTCGTGGAGGTCGAAACCGCCCTGGACCCGGGCGCGGGCGCCCGGTTCAAGGTGGAGATGCACGGCGTCCACTACGCGGATCAGCGCATGCGGAGAACCCTCTACGAAAGGACCCAGGACAAGGTCCAGGATGTCTTCGCCCGCTGGGCCGAAGGAGTGGCGCCGGATTTCCGCGGACTCACCTACGAATACGACCCCGACTCCATGCAGGACTACTCCAAGCCCGCCCGGGTCTCCTTCCGGTTCGAATCCCCCAAGTACGCCCTCTCCGGCCCCGGCGGGATGGCCTTCGTCCCCGCCGCGGCCCGGCCCTTCCCCGGGGCCGGCTTCGCAGGCTTCCTCCGCGTCCCTCTTACGCCCACCAGGAAACAAGCCCTCATGCTCTGGACCACCCCTTCCATGAAGATCCATGAAACCGTGACCATCCCCAAGGGATACAGGGTCCAGCGCCTCCCCCGGCAGGTCCGCCTCGACGGCCCGGCCATGAGCCTTTCATGGAAAGTCGCGCCGGGGCGGCGGGAGGGCACCCTGGAATGCTTCCTTTCGGTGGAACAAAAACTCCGCACCATCCCTCCCGCCGACTATCCCCAGTTCAAGAAAGTCGTCGAGGCCTACAAAAACCTCGTCCGGGACCCGGTTCTCCTGGAGCGGACCCGCTGACCCGGGCCAAGGAAGGCAAGAAGCCATGAAAACGACCCGCTTTTCACCCGCGATCTTCGGAACCATCCTCCTCTCCCTGGCCGCCCTCCGCGCCCAGCCCCCCACCTGGGTCTGCCAGGCGCCCGGCCGCAAGCAATTCCCCTCCGCCGGGGCCGTCGTCCTCCGCCACAGGGCCAGGCTCGTCCTCCTTCCGGATGGCAGGACGCGCAGGCGTGTCCTTCTGGCCGTCAAGGTCCTTCGCCTTCCCCCGGTGGAGAGGACCGGGATCTTCGACCCCCGGATCCACTTCGACCCCGCGCGGCAGGAGCTGAAGATCCTCCAGGCCCGCACCTGGCTACCCTCGGGGAGGGCGGTGGATACCGGGAAGAACGGCAAGAACCTGGTCTTTCCCGGCCCGTTGAACCTGTGTCCCGACTTCTCCAGGTTCCGGGACATGGTAATCACCCACGTGGGGGTCCAGGAGGGATGCACGATCGTCCTGGAATACGAGCTGACCGACAAGAAGCCCCGGGCCTGGCCCTTCGAGGGGATCGAAAAGGCCCAGTTCCCCTTTCCCCTCCTCTACC
>CAYQBW010000455.1:0-3303 GCA_964415725.1 uncultured Planctomycetia bacterium | reverse complement strand
GCCAGGGCCATGTCCCCCCAGTCCAGCACGGTTCCTCCCTGGACCTTGACATCCACCCGGGGCGGGCCGGCGGGAAGGAACCCTCTTTGCTTGACCGTGGAAACGCACCCCGTCGTTCCCAGGAACAACCCGAGAAGGAGGAGAGTCCCCGCCTGCTTCGCATCCTTCATCATGGCCTGTGGATTCTAAGGAAAAGGGCCTTCACTTTTCCCGTGCCAAATTTTTCTCCCTGCCGCCCCCTTTTGAAAAAAGGACGCGGCCGGGCCGCGTCCTTTTTTTCCGCCCCCTTGTAAGGTTGAGGCAGAGAGATCCCCCCAAAGGGGTCTCACCGCTTGACCAGCTTGATGATCTCCCTGGTGATGTCCACGGGGGGAACGGGAGGCTTCCCCTGGATGGCCCTCTTCATGACCACGCAGTCGTATCCTCCCGCGTAGGCGCCCTGCCGGATCGCCCGCTTGAGCCTGGCCGTGGCCTTGGCCAAGAGGATGTCCCTTTCGGCCGGGCCCGGATGCTCGCGCTTGATCCGGATCACCTCGGGGATGGCGGCCCATACCTTCTTGAAGTCCACCATGGCCGGCCTCTGGCAGGACTGGGGCTCCCCGAAGAGGACCCCTTCGGGCCTCACCCAGGAACCGCCCCCGTCCAGGCACTGGCCGGCCAGGGGCCCAAGGAGGCCTCCGCCTAGAAGCACCAGAACACTCAACACCCTTTTCATCGCCGCACCTTCCATATTCAAGCCTCTTCCCGGGTTTCACCCCTCCCGGGAAAGGGACCTTTCGCACTCCATCGTCCACCTATGATCTACGTCTGAACCTGGACCGGGAACCCCCCGGGCCATCAGACTTTCAAAGCTCTTGCACGGGAAGCAAAGAGCGGGCCAAAGATGGGTTCCCGGCCGCATTTTTTGGGAAGAAGTCCAGGATCCTTGGCTGGGACCCCTAGATCTTGCCCTTTTCTTCCAATTCCCAGCCCTTCTCTACAAGACCTGGCCCCCCAAAGAAATCCTTGCCACCTCCGGCGCCAGGGAAATCTCTTGGCCAATATCGGCCACGAACGGCCTTTTTGGCCAATTGTCCGATATCGTGGCCGAAAAGTAAAGGTCAAGGAGGGGGAACGAAGCGGTAGACCCGCCCGCGTTTCTCCCCCTCCCCGCGAGCGAACCCCATCCGGACCATCCAGGCCATGTCCCTCTGGCCCGTCCGGCGGGAGACCCCTGTGAGCCGGACGTACTCCCTGGTCGTGAGGGATCCCTTTTCCCTGAGGAGCTGGTAGAGGACCTGGAGCCTGGGAGGGATCTTCTGGTCCCCATCCCCGGGAAGGTTGCCCCTGGGGATGGACACGGTCTTGCCTGGTCGCTCCAGGAGGGCCTCTTCGCCGGGAATCAAGAGATCCCCCGCTTCCACCACCTCCGAAGAGGCCAGGTACATGGCCCGGGTCACCACGTTCTGGAGCTCCCGAACGTTCCCGGGCCAGGAATAGCGATGGAGAAGGTCCATGGCCTCGGCTGAGAACCCGGCCACGTGCTTCCCGCTCTCCCGGCAGAACTTGCGCCGGAAGATCTCCACCAGCACGGGGATGTCCTCCTTCCTTTCCCGCAGTGGAGGAATGGTGAGGGTCACCACCTTCAACCGGTAGTAGAGGTCTTCCCGGAAGGAGCCCTCCCGGATGGCTTTCTCCAGGTCCCGGTTGGTGGCGGCCAGGATGCGGACATCCACCTGGAGAGGCTCGCTTCCCCCCAACCGCTCGAACCGCCGGTCCTGGAGAAAGCGGAGGAGCTTCACCTGGAGGGAGGGCCCCATCTCCCCCACCTCGTCCAGGAAGAGGGTCCCCCCGTCGGCCAGCTCGAAGCGCCCCCGCTTCCGGGAGACGGCGCCGGTGAAGGCCCCCTTCTCGTGGCCGAAGAGTTCCGACTCCAGCAAGGTCTCGGGGAAGGCCGAGCAGTTCACCTTCACCAGGGGACCTTCCGACCGGTCGCTCAACCGGTGGATCAGGTCGGCGAAGACCTCCTTTCCCACCCCCGTCTCCCCGAGCAGGAGCACCCCGAGCTGGGTGCCGGCGATCTTTTCCACCGTCCGGAGCAGGGATTGCATCTTGTCGGATTTGACGGCCACCTCCAGCCCCCCCACGGTGATCTCCGGGGTGGCCACCCGCTTGGCCGGCAAGGGCGTCTCCCCGCCCCCGGCCAGGGCCGCGGCCCGCCTGCGGCTCCGCACCAGGAGCCTTTCCGCCTCGTCCTCCAGGAACTCCGCCGACTGGGCGTCCTCCGGGCAGGAGACCACCCCGGTGGAGACCTTCAGGTACACCGGATCTCCGGCCCCCGCGTCCACGGGCTCCGTCTCCAGGGCGTGCTTGACCTCCTGGGCCAGGCCCCGGGCAGCCTCCTTGTCCCTTTCGGGAAGAAGGATCTCGTAGTCCGACCGGCCCAGCCACCCCAGGAGGAAAGAGGGGTCCAAGTGGGCCTTGAGAATCCGGGCCACCGAGGAGACCACCCGGGCCGCCGCCACGGGCCCCCTGCTCTCGGCCAGCTTCTCCAGGTTGTCCAGGGAGAGCCGAACCAGGGAGAGGGGTCTCCCGGAACGTCGGGCCCGGTCCACCTCCTGGGCCAGCCGCTCCCGGAAATAGGTGGCCACGTAGGCGCCCGTGAGGGGATCCTCGATGGCGAGGCGGAAGAGGCGGGCGTTCTCCAGGGCCACTGCCACCTGGCCCGCCAGGTTCTCCAGGAACTGGGGGTTCAATCCCTCCCCCTCGTTCCCCAGCGGGCGTCCCCCCAGCACCCCGCCCCCCACGCCCAGGGGCAGGGCAAGGTAGCGGCCGCGCTCCACCAGGGGATCGGCGCCGGTGTTCTCCTCAAGGACCGCCGGCTCCCTGAGATCCAGGAGCTTCTCCAGGATCCCGCCCACGTCCCGGGGCACCCGCCTCGGTTTGCGGATCTTCGTATCTACGACCAGGGGCTCGTCCTCCCGGTCCAGGACCACCACTACGGCCCCGCTCCGCCCCGCCCGGCCCGAGAGGAATTCCGCCGCCGCCAGGCCCACCTCGGCCATGTCCAGGCGCGTGGTGAAATCCCGGAGAGCCCGGTTCAGGCTTTCCGTGTCCCGGATGCGCTCCTGGAGTTCCTGGGCCATCCGGTTGAAGGCGCGGGAAAGTTCGGCCACCTCGTCGTTCCCCCCGGCCGGAAGGCGGACGTCCAGTTCCCCCCGGGAAATCCGGGCCGTGCCTTCCCGGAGCCGTTCCAGGGGGCGGGAGACCCGGTCGGTGACCACCCAGCCCACGAAGAAGACCAGGGCGAGAATCGCCGCCCCC
>CAYQBW010000454.1:0-3311 GCA_964415725.1 uncultured Planctomycetia bacterium | reverse complement strand
CGTTGAGCCTTTACGGCCGGCCCAGGGGGTATTTCCGGGACGAATTCTTTGGCCGGAGGGAGGCGGAGAAACCGGGGATGGCGGTCACGCAGAGATCTCTCTTTTCGTGAGGCCTCTAGGCTGGAAGCTGCTTTTTTCCGCTGGAATCAGAGGCAGGAAAAAAGGAGCACCCCCAAGGAAATCGCCGGCCAAAGGCTCGGCGCGGACCAGCCCGGTTTGGGATCTGAGCACGGCCCACTACTTGAAATGGGCACTGATCCGGGGCGCGGGGGGGCAGTTCCGGAGCAGCCACCGGGTCCCGAGCTTGACAAGAATTTTTTCGCGTCTGCCGGTCAATCCCGGCACTTCTTGAGCTTCAGGTCCCGGAGCTTCTTCTCCTTGGCCTCCAGTTTTTTGATGAGGGCCAGGACCTTCTTTTGTTGCTTTTTGAGGTATTCGAGCTGGGGGCGCTTGAACGTGCGTCCCGAATGCTGGACCTTTTCCATCCACCGGGCGGTCTTCCTCAAGGACCCGAGCTGGATGAGGGTCTTTCGGAGTTCGTTGATGTAGTAGTGAAAAGATGGGCTCTTGTAATCCCAGGAAACCACCCGTTGCATGGCGGAGAGCAGGCTGCTGGACTTGATGCGGCCTTCCACCTTCACCACGATCTTCCGGTCCCGGCTGAGGGCCACGATCCGGGGGAATTTCTTCCCCCGCAGAAGTTTCCTCCAGAGAGGGCCCTGGGGGATTTCCGCTTCTTTTCCTCTTACGCAAAGGAAGAAATGGGAACCCAGGCCCACCCGGGCGTCCCGGAAGACCAGGTGTTCCAGGTAGTCCCGGTTTTTCCGTGATTTGGGATCGGAAGAGGAGATGTAGACCAGCACGGGCCTGGGAAAGAGGAAGGGGTGTTTCTTCTTCGCCTTCTTTTCCCCTTCTTCTTCCGGGAGCGGGGGCTTGGGCAGGGCGCTCATGGAGTGCCAGTGGATGCTGAAGGCCTTGTTTCTTTGGCCCCTGCCTCCCCTTTGCATGGGGGATCCCGCCCCAAGGGGGGTGAAGAGGAGGACCGGGAGGAGAAGAACCGGGAGGGCCGTTCGCTTCATGGGCCGCGCTCCTTGAGCCCGGGCTGGGTCTAGGGAACTCTGATGATGGCCCGGGGAGACCGGCCCGGCAAGGCAGTGGGATGGACCTTACAAAAATCTGGCTCACGTTTAACCTCACCGGGTTTCCCTTTCTCTTTCCCCAGGTAAAGGATGCGGAGGTTTGGGGGGAGAGGGAGGAGACGAGGAGGCCTGGATGCATGGAATCGGACCATTTTGCCCAACTTTTTCAGGGGGCACTTTGCGGGGGACCCTCTTGGGGGTTTCCCTCCTCCTTCTCTCCCCTGGTTTCGCCGGAGCCCCGGGAGGAAGGAATCCCGGTCTGACCGGGGGATCTCCGCCGGCCGTGGAGGTTCCCGGGTTCACCGCCTACGTGATGGGCGATTCCCGGGGCGCGCGGGTCTCGCGCCGGGGAGGGGTGACCCGGTGGACCAGCCCCTCCGCCCGGATCGCCTGGTTCTTCGAGGCCGGGGGGGCGGGGACCCTGGAGATCGCCTTGAGGCTCCGGACGGGGAAAAAGGACCGGGGGCTCCTGGAGGTCCGGGCCGGGGGGAAGAGCTTTCGGGTCGCTTACGGCCCCACTCCCCGGGAGGGGATGCTCCTTCCCGCGGGCAAGGTGAGGATTCCGCGGAAGGGCTGGTATTCCGTCACCGTGAGGGGACTGAAGAAGGAGGGTCCCGCCTTTCCGGACCTTCTCGGGCTTCGGCTTTCGGGAGCGCCTGTGGGTGGGATCCGATACAACCACCTCCCCCGGAGGAATTGCGCCTCCGTCCACCTAAATTATCCCCTGCCCAAGGGGGAGCGGGTGGAATGGTTCTACAACGAGGTGACCGTTCCCCGGGGAATGGACCCGCTCTACACGTATTTCGAGGTCTGCGGCTTCGGGCGCGGTTATTTCGGGATGCAGGTGAACAGCTCCCGGGAGAGAAGGATCATATTCTCCGTATGGGATGCCGGAGGGGAGAGGATCACCCGTAAGAGGGTGAAGGAAGCGGACCGGGTCCGGATGCTGGCCCGGGGGAAGGGCGTGAAGGTCAACGCCTTCGGCCACGAGGGAACGGGGCTTCACAGTCACTGGGTCTACCCGTGGAGGGCGGGAAGGACCTACCGCTTCGCTGTAAGCGCGAAACCCAGGGGAAGGAACACGGCCTACACGGCCTTCTTCTACGTTCCCGAGGCGGAAAAGTGGAAATTGATCGCCTCTTTTTTGGCTCCCAAGGACGGGGGATACCTGGGCAATCTCTATTCGTTCATCGAGAATTTCGGGGGCCGCACCGGTTACCTGGAACGAAAGGCATTTTTTGGAAACCAGTGGGTCCGGACGGCAGAGGGGAAATGGATCGAGCTCAAGAAGGCCCGCTTCACCCACGATCCCACGGGCGGGACGGAGCGCTTCGATTTCGGCGCCGGCGTGAAAGGAAACCGGTTCTTCCTTTGGACCGGTGGGTTCAAGCCCGGGACCGCCCATGGAGGAGAGGTCCTGGAGAGAAAAGGAGGCCTCCAACCTCCCGCCTCCCTGCCCTTGAAGGGGGTTTGAGCTGTTCCCTTATTTCCGTATCACCATTGGATCCAGGAAGAGTCAAAAGGAGGGAGAATTCCTCGAACCGCCCGCTGGAAGCAGGTTTCCGAGCTTCCAGCCCTCCCCTTGTGCCTTCAGTATTGTTGGTGCTTCGCGGGCATCGCGAAATCCAACTAGATTTCCGAAAAATCCCTTGACAACTTCCAGGATCAGATGTAACTGTCCCCCTCGTTAAAAATCGTCTCGACCGGGAGACCCTTGCTTTCGAGACGATTCCCACGGGAAGAAGCGGGCCTCCTCGGCCGGGACACCGGAAACGGGTTTCCCCGGGAAGGAGGACCCCATGAAAACATCTCAATCCTCTCCCCACCGGCACGCTGTTTGGGCAGGGAGAAAAAAATTCCATAGTTGTGATTGGTATGTTACTTCATATATTGATCGAATTAAAAATGAAAAAAAGGGGGAAAAGCCAAAGGATAAACGTTGAAAGGTCTCTAAATGCGCGCTTTCTCATCAAAAATCGCCTTTTTGGCTCTTTTGCTCCTTTTTTCTTTTCTTGCCATATTTGGAAAAAATATTTTCGAACCTTTTCCAAATATTTTTCAAAAAAAAGAAAGCCCGTTGAATGGGAAAAACATCATGCCCTTTACCCAAGCCTTGGAGAAAAATACAAAAAGGAAAAAAAAAAAAAAAAGGCAGGGTAGATTGATCAAAAG
>CAYQBW010000453.1:0-3319 GCA_964415725.1 uncultured Planctomycetia bacterium | reverse complement strand
GTCCATTCCCGTTCTGGGGGCGGCGGGGTACCTGGAGACCGAGGAGGAGCGTCTCCAGGCAAGGAGGCGCAGGCGCTGGGTCCTGGGGGTCATCCTGGGGCTCTTCCTCCTGGTGGGAGTGGTAGTGGGCCTCTATTTCCTGGATCCCACCAGGCTTCCCGCCTTCCTCACGGATTTCCTGGACGGGATCTTCAAGACCACTCCGGCGGGATAGGCGCCCATGCGGGACCTCCTGGTAACCCTGCTGGTCTTCGGAAGCTTGCCCGCCGCCTTCCGGAACCCCTTCTACGGGCTCCTGGTTTTTTCCTGGCTGGCCTACATGCGTCCCCAGGACCTGTGCTGGGGTTTCGCGAGGACCATGCGGTTTTCTTACATCGTGGGAATCGTGATGGTCGTGGGGTTCCTGGCCAACGAGAGGACCCGCCCCTTCTTCCGGAAGGACTTCCGTACCTATACGATGCTGGTCCTGGTGGTCCTGGTGGGGCTTTCCATGGTATTCGGGTTCCGGCAGGACGCATTCGTCTGGCAGCGCTACCTGGAATTCGACAAGATCATCCTGATCGCTCTCATCACGACGGGGCTTACCGATTCCCGGCGGAGGCTCGAGATCCTGACCTGGACGATCGCCCTCTCCCTTGGATTCTTCGGGTTCAAGGACGGGATCATGGGCATCCTCCGCGGGGGCGCGCCCATCCTGCAGGGGCCCGGGGGGATGATGGAGGACAACAACGATTTCGCCCTGGCCCTGACCATGGGAATCCCTCTCCTTTTCTACCTGGGAACCCTCCAGGAACGGAAATGGCTGCGCCTGGGGCTCTACTCCACGGTGGTTCTCACGGTGATTACGATCCTTCTCACCCATTCCCGGGGAGGATTCCTGGCCGTGACGGCCGTTCTCCTCACCATCGCCTGGCGTTCCAGGCACAGGTGGAAGGCCTTGTCCCTGGGCGCCCTGGTGGTTCCCCTCTTCCTGCTCCTCGCGCCCCGGCACGTCCTGGAGAGAATCGCCTCCATCGAGCGTTACAAGCAGGACTCCTCCGCCATAGGCCGCCTCCAGGCCTGGAAAGCGGCCCTGCGGATGGTCTTGATCCACCCGGTCCTGGGGGTGGGAATGCGGTCTTTCCAGGAGGCCTGGGAGGAATCCCCCCAGGTCTGGGGGGAAGCGGGACCTCCCCCCCAGGGGGGGCGGGTGGCCCACAACTCCTATCTCCAGATCTGGGCGGAGAGCGGCACTCCGGCCTTCCTTTGTTTCCTCGCCCTGATTCTCTCCTCCTTCCTGGCCTTGCGGAGGATCAGGACCCGGGCCTTCCAGGTCAGGGCCCCGCCCTGGGCCGCGGATTACGCCAGGATGTTCGAGGCCTCTTTCGTCGGGTTCGTCGTGGGGGCGACCTTCCTGAACCGGGCCCATTTCGATCTCTTCTACCAGATGGTGGGGATGGTGACGGTCCTGGAGTATCTTGCCCTGAAGAAAGCCCCCTCCCCGGAGGAGGTCGAGGAGAAGGGGCTTCGCCCGGAGGGAGCGGGGTCCGGGAAGGATGTCCTTCCCGCGTGGCCGGCCCCGCCCGTCCCCGAAGGAGGTTTCCGGTCCCCCTGAGAGGGCCGGGCGTGAAAGGAAAGCGTGGAGGTTGCCCGTGTGCGGGTTCGCAGGTGAATTCCTGACCACCCTGGAGGCTCCTCCTCCCCGGGAGGAGGTGCTTGCTTCCATGGGCTCCCTCCTCAGGCACCGCGGGCCCGACGGGGGAGGGCAGGTGGTGGAGGATTGGTATGGCCTGCACCACAGGCGCCTGGCCGTGATCGACCTGGTCACGGGGGACCAGCCCATGGTGAGCCCCTCGGGGGACGTAGTGACGGCCTTCAACGGGGAGATCTACAACTTCCGGGAGCTCCGCCGGGAACTGGAAGAAAAGGGGCATCGCTTCCAGACCCGGACCGACACGGAGGTCCTTCTCCATGGATACCAGGAGTGGGGCCTGGACCTTCCTTCCCGGCTGAGGGGAATGTTCGCCTTCGCCCTGGTGGACCGGGTGAGGAGAAGGCTTCTTCTTGCCAGGGACAGGCTCGGCCAGAAACCGGTCTACTTCGCCCGCCTGGGGGACCGGATTCTCTTCGCCTCGGAGGTCAAGTCCCTCCTGGCCCATCCCGGCCTGGAGAAGCGTCTCGATCCCGGGGCCCTCTGGGAAGCCCTGATCTTCCGCTACGTCCCGGACCCGCACTGCCTCTTCAAAGGCGTGGAGAAACTTCCCCCCGCACATATCCTCTGGACCGAACCCGGAGGACGGGGAGGGGTGGAGCGCTATTGGGACCTGTCCTTCGAGGAGAGGAGCGGCGCCGGCGTGGAGGAGACGGCGGAGGCCCTCCTGGAGGACCTGGACCGGGCCGTGGATCTCCGGCTCGTGGCGGACGTCCCCCTGGGGGCCTTTCTTTCGGGGGGGGTGGACTCGGCGGGGATCGTGGCCTCCATGAGCCGGCTCAGGGAGGAAGTGGTGGCCGTGAGCGTGGGCTTCCAGGAATCCGGCTTCGACGAGAGGCCCGCCGCCAGGGCCGTGGCGGAGAAGCTGGGGATCCGGCTGGAAGAACATCTCACCACCGCCGAGGCCGCACAGGACCTGGATCTTCTTTCCTACCACTTCGACGAGCCCTTCTTCGATTCCTCCGCTCTTCCCACCTACCACGTGAGCCGGGAGGCCCGCCGGCACGTCACGGTGGCTCTCTCCGGGGACGGGGGGGACGAGGCCTTCGCGGGCTACAGGCGCTACCGGTTCGACCGCTGGGAAAACCGGGTCCGCCGCCTTCTTCCCCCCGGAGCGGGGGGATTGCTCCTCGGCCCCCTGGGAAGGGCCTGGCCCAGGTCGCCTTCCCTTCCCAGGTGGATGCGGGCGGGCGCAACCCTGGAGAACCTTGCCCGGGATCCTTTCAGGGCCTACATCCACTCCGTCTCCGCCCAGGCGCCCGGGGAGGCGCTTTCCCTCCTCAACGGGGACTTGAGGCGGGCCCTGGAGGATTACGATCCCCTTGAGATTCACCGGAAACACTTTGTCCGGGCGGGCCGGGTGGATACGCTGAGCAGAGTGCAATACCTGGACATGAAGACCTACCTTCCCGGGGACATCCTGGTCAAGGTGGACCGGGCGTCCATGGCCGTCTCCCTGGAGACCCGGGCCCCCTTCCTGGACCACAGGCTCCTGGAGCGGGCCGCCCGGATCCCTCCGCGCTACCGCCTCAAGGGCGGGCGGGGCAAGTGGATTCTCCGGCGCGCCTTGGCGGCCCGCCTTGGTCCGGAAATCCTGGACAGGCCCAAGGCGGGGTTCTCCATCCCCCT
>CAYQBW010000452.1:2019-3324 GCA_964415725.1 uncultured Planctomycetia bacterium | reverse complement strand
CTCCGGTCCAGGGCGCGCAGGACCAGCTCCCTTCTCCGTTGGGCTCGTTTTCGGAGAAGAGGAAACTTCCCGAGAATTCCCGACTCGTCCCGGTAGATCTTTTCAAGGGCGGGCAGGCCCGCCTCCCCGAACCGGGCCACAAGTTCCAGGGCCGTCTCGTCCACGGGCGAAGGCCGGGGCCCCGGGCAGCGGAGGATGATCTCCTGGACGGCCCGCTCCCCCCAGGGACGAAGCAGCTCCACCAGGGCCTCCCGGACCTCGGGCGGGGTCTCCGGGTCCAGGAGGACGGGAATCCTGTGGGGAAGGGCTTCCAGTCCGAAACGGGCCATGACTTCCAGGGCCGCCGGCCGGGCCGACTCGTGGCAGAGCATGGCCTGGAGGGCCTTCTCCACGCCGGGATGGAATCCCCTCGCCTGGAGGACCCAGGCCAGGGCCCGCCGGTCCTTGCTCCGCAGGAAAGCCTCCACCAGGGCGTCCTCCACGGGCAAGGCGGGATCGGTGAAGACCCAGTCCAGGAGGAAATCCCCGGGCTTCAGGGCCAAAAGGAGGGGAAGCAGCTCCTCGCTTTCCTTGTGGCGGAAATGGTTGAGGATCTCCACCCGGGCGAAGGACTGGAGGCCCTCGAAGGCCTCGGGCCTGGCCGAGGCCAGGAAGTAGTCCAGGGCGGCTTTGCGCTCCTCCTGTTCGGAAGACTCGGCCAGTTCCTGGAAGAAGGGCTCCGCCTCGGCGAGGGGCCCGAAGCCGCGGGCCAAAAGGGAAAGAACCCGGCCCTTTTCCCTCCCCAGGTGAAGGAGCCCCTTGGAGTGGCGGGCTCTCTCCTCCCGGTGGATCTCCAGGAGCGCCGGGAGAACGCCGGCACCCATCCGGCGGAGAAGATCCAGCAAGGGCCCCGGGTCGGCCCGGCGGGAAAGCTCCCGGTAGAGGACGGGAAGGACCTTCTCCCCCGCTTCCAGGAGTTGATCCGCCGCCCCGGAATCCCCCTCGTAGAGAGCCTCCACTTTCCTCTCCAGGTAGGCCTGGTTCTCCTCAATCCGGTCCAGGAGCAGGTCCACTTGGGGGATCTCCCCAAGGAGGGAAGGCCGGGTCGGAACCAGGCTTCCCGGCTCCCCGCAGGCCGGGCAGGCGGCCTCGGAGGAGGCGCTCGGGCGGCCGCAGGTCCTGCAGACGTAGGGGGCCTCCTTCTCCAGGAGGCGGAAGGCGATCCGGGCGCGCTCCTCGGGAACCTGGAGGGCGCTTCCGCCCCTCTTTGTCTCCTGGCTCTCCGGAAGGCCGGGAGGGGCTTCCCCTCCCGGGAGGGCCGGCCTG
>CAYQBW010000452.1:0-2009 GCA_964415725.1 uncultured Planctomycetia bacterium | reverse complement strand
TTCCCGGGGTCCCGTGGAAGAAGGAGGGGGCGAAAGAAGAAACTCGGGCTGGTCCGCCAGGGCTTCCAGCTCGGTCAAGGTCTGGTCCAGGGCTTCCAGGGCTCCGGGGCCATGGCCCAGGAGGGAAAGGCACCGGATGACCCCGGCCCGGGCCTGGACCAGGCCCGGGTCCCAGGAGACGGCCTCTCTGTAGGCAGGGAGGGCGTCGCCTGGGCGGCCCGCCTCTTCCAGGGCCGCCCCGTGGCGGAGGTAGAGCCGTCCGATCCGCCGCCGGAGCTCCTCCCTCTTTTTCTCTTCCTCGGGCCGGTCCATCACCAGGAGGAGTTCCCGCAGGTGCCGGGCCGCTTCGGGAAAGTGGTGAAGTTCCTCCTGGGCCCGGGCCATGCACTCCAGGCCCCTCCTGTCCCGGGGGGAGAGGGCCAGGACCTCCTCCAGGTAGAGAACGGCCCGGTCGGGCCGTTTCTGGGCCAGCAGGTCCTCAGCCAAAGAGAGCCTGGTCTGGAGCCGGTCGTCCTGGAAGACCTCCAGGGCCTCCGTGTGGAGCCGTTCCGCCTGGGCGGGACGGCCCATCTCCCGGAGACAATCCCCAAGTGCCACCCGGGCGTCCAGGTGGGAAGGATCCGCTTCCAGGACCTCCTGGAGCCGGCGGGCCGCCTCCTCCCAGTTTCCCCGCAGGTACTGGTCGATCCCCTGGACGTATCGGTCCACGGCGGCCTTCCGTTTCAGGTCCCGCACGACCCGCCGGAACCAGAGCCAGACCAGGACCGCCGCCAGAATCCCCAGGCCCACCAGGACCACCTCCAGAAGAAGAGGATCCCGGAGGATCTCCTGGAGAAGGTTTCCTCTTGCTGGAAGGGGCGGAGAGTTCATGGGCATCCAGAGTCCTGCGTTTCCATGGGGAAGAGATTCTGCCCCGCCGGGCCATCCCGGCCCAGCCCTACATTTCCGCCGGGGAAGAAGAACCGCGGGGAAGGGTCCTTTCCAGAGCCAATTCCACCATCCGGACCGCCAGCTGGGGAAAACTCATCCCTCCCGCGGCGGCCGCTTTGGGCAGGAGAGACTGGGGAGTGAGCCCGGGGATCGTGTTGCATTCCAGGACCACCGGACCCTCGGGGCCGATCATGAAGTCCGTCCGGCTGGCGCCGTCGCACCCCAGGACCCGGTGCACCCTGAGAGCGAGCTCCACCAGCATTTCCTGTTCGCCCTCGGACAAGGAACGGGGGGGGCAGATCTCCTCGGTCCAGGCCGGATCGTACTTGGCCTGGTAATCGAAGAACTCCTTCCGCGGGCGGATCTCCACGGGCGGGAAGGCCCTGAGCGGCCCCCCCCGGTTTCCGAGAACGGCCACGGTGGCCTCCCTTCCGGGAACGGCCCTCTCCACCACCATGGGCGGAGGATTTCCGGAAAGCCGGGAAAGGAACTCCTCCAGTTCCGCGGGCCGGGAGAATCGATAGACCCCCAGGCTCGAGCCCGAGGCGTCCTCCTTGAGGAAGCAGGGATACCCGCAGGTCTCTTCCACGGCCTCCCGGATCGCTCCGGGGTCGGGATGCCGGAGAGTCTTCCCCGGCGCCACGGGAAGCCCCTCTTCCAGGAAAAGGGCGCGGGAAGCGGTCTTGCTCATGGCGAGGGCCGAGGAGGATACGCCCGAACCCGTGTAAGGAATCCCCTGGGTCTCGAAAAAGCCCTGGATGGAACCGTCTTCCCCCCCCGGCCCGTGCAGGGCCAGGAAGAAACAGCCCACGCCACCGGCCAGCAGGCGCTCCAGCGCGGCCGAAGGCGGGCCCTCCCCGGAAGAGGAGGCGCGCCAGTTTCCGGTGGGAAGGATCTCGACCTCCACGACCCGGGGCACGCCCCCTTCCTCCAGGGCCCGGGCCACGTTCCTTCCCGAGGCCAGGGAGACCTCCCGTTCGGGGGAGATCCCCCCCATGAGAACCGCCGTGGCGGGGAGGTTCACCCCCCCCCCCCGTCTCTCCCCGCCCGGAAGGCCAAGCCCGCCGCCCCATTCCGGC
>CAYQBW010000451.1:2626-3339 GCA_964415725.1 uncultured Planctomycetia bacterium | reverse complement strand
GGGCGGGGGGGGGGCACTCCTTCCCGGTGATCCGGTGCTGGCCCAGGATCCAGGTCCCGTCCTTCAACCGGGCGGCCAGGTGGTAATTTCCGTCCACGATGGGAAGCACCGTTCCCCGGGCGCGCAAGAGCCGGCCGAAAAGGAAGAGGGCCGGCTCGATTCTTCTCCCGGCGGAAAGGTAGCTCCCCACGAGGAGGAGGTTGCCCAGGCTCGCGCCCCTGAAGTCGAAATCCCTGGGGCGTTCCCGGTGGAACCTCTCCAGGCTGGAAACCAGGAGCTCCTTCTCGGGGGAGGAAAGGGCCGCCATCACGGGGTCCTTCCCGGAGAGGATGTCCTGGAATCTCCGTTCCAGCTCCTCCGGGGAGCCTTCCTTGGGGAAGCGGAAGGAAAAGAGTTCCCGCACCGCCCGGTGAGGCCCGGGGGCGGGATCGGAAAGGGCTGAGAGACGGTTTCGCAAGTCTCCCACGGAGAGCATCCCGAAGGCCCGGCGCAGGGCGGCGGAACTTCCCCCTGAATCGAAAGGGGTGACCAGGTGGATGGAGTTGTGGGTATACCGGGTCAGCTCCCTCGCCAGGCCGCGCAGGGCTGTGCCTCCGCTGAAGAAAAGGATCTTCGGGCCCACTTCCGGGCTCTCCTCGTACCGGGAGAGCCGCAAAGGATCGGGAATCCTGGCGAATCTTCGAATCGGAACCTGGCCCATTGCCCTCTACTTT
>CAYQBW010000451.1:0-2616 GCA_964415725.1 uncultured Planctomycetia bacterium | reverse complement strand
CTACTTTCGGACCCCGGGAGGGGGAAGGCAAGGTCCCGATCCCGGGAAATCCTTTCCCCCGGGACGCCACCCGGGGGATCCGCGTTTCCATGCGCCCCTTCTCCGGCCTCAGGCGCCGGCCACCATCCTTTCCAGGCCTTCCCTGGCGATGGGATGGTATCCGCCGGAATGTTCACGGAAGATTTCCTTCGCCAGGCTCCGGGTCCGCTCCCCGCCCAGGAGGGCCTTGTAGATGGGTTTGAGGAATTTCATGCGCCCTACTTTGCCCAGGAAGTCCCGGATGGCGGGGAAGGCCGGCTCGAAGCCCGAGCCCGCGGCGATGGTGAGCCACTCGGCCAGGATCTCGGCGTTCTTGGATTCGGAGAGGCGGAAATTTTCCTCCAGCCATGCGCACTCCCGGGCGGAGAGTTTCCTGGGCAGGCCCTGGAGAAAGAGCTGGCGCTCCGGCGAGGACCACTTCTCCCAGAGGTCCCGGCCGGGCTTCCTTCCTTCTTGCCAGGCCGCCAGGGCATCCCGGACGGCCTCGAGGCGCCTGGAGGGGAAGGTGGGGGCGTTTTCGGGGAGTCCCGGCTCATGGATCCACCGCCGGGCGTCCACCCTGGCGGCCAGGCCCGGAAGTTTTTCCTCCAGGAACGCTTCGAAATCCTCGGTGGTGATGGAGGTGAAGGCGAACCTCTCGATGTAGTCCTTGACGAAACGGTCGAAGACCTCCCTTCCCGCCGTCCTTTCCAGGAGGGCCACGAAGAGGAAGCCCTTTTCGTAGGGAACCAGGGAGTAGACCTCGTCCGGGTCCATCCCTTCCAGGTCGGTCCTGAGCCTGGTGAGGGGCGAATCCGGACCGAAGCGTTTCATCTCCTCCTCCAGGCCGTTTCTCCCAAGCGCCGCGGCCAGGGCGGCGGCCTCCTCCCCCTCGAGGCGTTCCAGGATCCTGCGTTCGGCCCAGACGGTGAACCCCTCGTTGAGCCAGAAGTCGTTCATCGTGGCGTTGGTCACCAGGTTGCCGGTCCAGGAGTGGGCCAGCTCGTGGGCCAGGACGTTCACCAGGGACCGGTCCCCGGCGAGCAGGGTGGGGGTGAGGAAGGTGAGCCTGGGATTCTCCATGCCTCCGTAGGGGAAGGAGGGAGGCATGACGAGAAAGTCGAACCGCTCCCAGCGGTAGGGGCCGAAGATCTCCTCTCCTGTCTTCAGCATGGCGTCCACTCCCTCGAACTCCCAGGCCGCAGCGTCCAGCATCTCCGGCTCCGTGTAGACCCTGGACCGGGGGCCCAGGTCCCGGGAGGCCAGGGAACCGACGGCCAAGGCCAACAGGTAGGAGGGGATGGGCTGGGGCATCCGGAAGCGGAACGTCCGGGTCCCGGGCCGGGGGCCCGGCTCCTCCTCGCCGGGGGCGGCGGACATCACCGCCGAAAGCCCCTCGGGGACGGTGACCGCCGCCGAATAGGAAAACCGGATGGCCGGCGTGTCCTGCAGGGGAACCATGGACCGGGCGTGGATGGCCTGGCACTGGCTGAAGAGGTAGGGGGCCTTCCCGCCTGCGGTCTGGGCGGGCTCGAGCCACTGGAGGGCCGTGGCCCCGGGGGAAGTGGCATACCGGATCTCCACTTTTTCCGTTCCCTTGGGGATCTCCACCCGGAGGGGGCTTCCCAGGACGGGATCCTTCTCTCCCGCCGACCAGGCCAGGTCGTTGCCCTTCCCGTCCCGGATCTCTTCCACCTGCAGGTCCCGGGAATCGAGGACAAGGGTCCCTTCCCTGGAATCCTTCAGGTGAAGGGTTGCGGTTCCTTTCAACCGTTTCTCCTGGAAATCCACCTCCAGGTCCAGGTCCACGTGGGTGGTCCTCCCCTGGGAAGGATCGGCGTAAGAGTGAGGATCGATCCTGGTCATGCTCGGGGCCTCCTGGTTCCCGCCCCCCCTTTTCCCGGGATTCTTCACCCCCCGTGAGGGATGGGGCAAGGACAGGAGAAAAAAAACTGCCTCTTCCGCGGAATCTGGAAGACCAGGTTCCTTGAACTACCCCCGGGGGTGGAACTTCTGGTGGGCCGTCTTGAGGCGGTCCGCCTCCACGTGGGTGTAGACCTGGGTGGTGGTGATCTTGGCGTGTCCCAGGAGTTCCTGGACGGCCCGAAGGTCCGCCCCGCCCTCCAGGAGGTGGGTGGCGAAGCTGTGGCGCAAAGCGTGGGGGCCCGCCGGGGCGGCGATCCCGGCCCTAAGGCAGGCCCCGACCACGATCCGGTAGGCCTGGTGCCGGTCCAGGGGGCGGCCCGAGCGGCTCAGGAAGACTTTTCCCGGGTCTTTCCCGGGGGGGAGTTTGCGGGCCAGGATGGGGCGGCCTTCCTCGAGGTAGCGCTCCATCTTCGCCACGGCCCGGGACCCAAGCTGGAGGACCCTTTCCTTCCGGCCTTTGCCGAGACACAAGGCTGTGCCCAGGTCCAGGCGGAGCCGGGAGAGGTCCAGGGAGAGGGCCTCGGAGATGCGGGCCCCGGAGGAGTAGAGGAATTCCAGGAAAGCGGCGTTTCTCAGGGCCAAAGCGGCGGGAGTCCTGGGAGGAGGGGGCAGGTCCAGGAGACGCTCCACCTCCTCCCTGGACCTCTCCCGGCTCCGCCTGGACCTGGGCAC
>CAYQBW010000450.1:0-3344 GCA_964415725.1 uncultured Planctomycetia bacterium | reverse complement strand
GGGGACGGAAAATGAAGTTCCCCCTTCCCGAAAAAGGCCCCATCGCCTGGATGGCCAGGAACCACGTGGCGGCCAACCTCCTGATGGTCTTCCTCATCGCCGGGGGGCTCCTGATCGGTTCCAAGGTGAAGCAGGAGGTCTTTCCCGAGGTCGAGCTGGACCGGGTCTCCATCGTCGTCCCCTACCCGGGGGCGAGTCCCGAGGAAGTGGAAAAGGGGATCATCCTTCCCATCGAGGAGGCCGTCCGGGGCCTGGACGGCGTGAAGCGGGTCACCGCGTCCGCCTCGGAAGGGTCGGGGTCGGTGATGGTGGAACTCCTTCTGGGGGCCAACGGGGACAAGCTCCTCCAGGACGTCAAGAATGCTGTTGACCGGATCGTCTCCTTCCCCCAGGACGCGGAACGCCCCATCGTGAGCCTCCTCGAGGCGCGCCACGAGGTGATCTCGGTCATCGTCTACGGGGACGTGGGGGAAAAGGTCCTCCGCGAGATGGGGGAATACGTTCGGGATGAACTCCTCCTGAACAAGGGAATCACCCAGGTGGACCTGGCGGGCGTGAAGCCCCTGGAGATCAGCATCGAGGTTCCCCAGAGGGAGCTTCGGGCCTACGGCCTGACCCTGGAGGACATCGCCCGGAAGGTGGGGCGCTCGGCCCTGGAGATCCCGGGAGGGGAGGTGAAGACCCCCTCGGGGAACGTGCTGCTCAGGCTGGAGGAGAGGAGGGACTGGGGGAGGCAGTTCGCCGACATCCCCCTGGTCTCCCGGCCGGACGGCACGGACGTGACGGTGGGCGACATCGCGAGGATCGTGGACGGTTTCGCCGACACGGACCAGTCGACCTACTTCAACGGCAAGCCCGCCGTCCAGGTGAAGGTCTACCGCGTGGGAGACCAGACCCCCACGGAGGTGGCGGCCCTGGCCAAGAAGACGGTGGAGCGAATCCGGCCCAAGCTCCCGCCCGGGGTGAAGCTCGCCACCTTCATGGACTGGTCCAGGATCCTCAGGGAAAGGATGGACCTCCTCCTCCGCAACGCCCGGCTGGGACTCGTGCTGGTCATGCTGCTTCTGGGTCTCTTCATGGAGGTGCGGCTCGCCTTCTGGGTGACCCTGGGGATCCCCGTCTCTTTCCTGGGCTCTCTCATCTTCCTGCCCGCCATGGGCGTCTCAATCAACATGATCTCCCTTTTCGCCTTCATCGTGACCCTGGGGATCGTGGTGGACGACGCCATCGTGGTGGGGGAGAACGTCTACGAGCTCCGAAACAAGGGCATGCCCTTCCTGGAGGCCGCCGCCACAGGCGCCCGCCAGATGGCGGTGCCCGTCTCCTTCTCCATCCTCACCAACATCGCGGCCTTCCTCCCCATGTTCTTCGTGCCCGGGATGATGGGGAAATTCTTCCACGTGATCCCGGCGGTGGTGGTGGCGGTCTTCACCATCTCCTGGATGGAGTCCCTCTTCGTCCTTCCCGCCCACCTGGGCCACCAGAGGGAGTGGAAGCGCCGGGGGCCGGGGAGGCTCATCGGCTGGATCCAGGACAAGTTCGCCGCGGGCCTGGATTGGCAGATCCGGAATATCTATACACCGGCGGTGAAATTCTGCCTGCGGAACCGCTACCTCGCCATAGCCGGCGCCTTCGCGCTCCTGATCGCGGTGGTGGGCTACGTGGCGGGGGGAAGGATCGACTTCACCTTCATGCCCCACGTGGAGTCCGACATGGTCCTGGCCACGGCGGCCCTACCCTTCGGGAGCCCCGTGGAGTTGACCAGGAAGGTCCAGAAACGGCTGGTGGACGCCGCCAGGGAGGTGTTGCGGGAGAACGGGGGGGAGAAGATCGCGGAAGGCATTCTCTCCCAGGTGGGGAGCACCTTCGACGTGACCCACTTCCTGGCCAAGACCCAGAGGGGAGGGCACCTGACGAGCGTGCTCGTCTACCTGGTTCCGGCGGACAAGCGGGAGATCTCGTCGGCCGAATTCGAGAGGCAGTGGAGGGAGAGGATCGGAAGGATTCCCGGGCTGGAGAGCCTCAAGTTCCTCTCCACGGCGGGCCCGGGCGCCCAGGCGGACATCGACGTGGAGCTGAGCCACAAGGACCGCAAACAGCTGGAAGCGGCGGCCCGGGAGCTGGCGGGGATCCTGGAGGGTTTCGACGGGGTCACCGAGGTGGACAAGGGTTTTTCCCCGGGAAAGCCCCAGTTGAACCTCAAGGTCCGCCCCGAGGCCTCCAGCCTGGGGCTCACCTCCACCGACCTTGGGCGCCAGGTCCGGGCCGCCTTCTTCGGGGCCGAGGCACTTCGCCAGCAGAGGGGCCGGAACGAGGTCAGGGTCTACGTCCGCTATCCAAAAAAGGAGCGCCGCTCCGAATTCGACGTGGAGGATTTCATCTTCAGGACGCCCGGCGGCGGAGAGATTCCCCTGGAGGAGGCGGCCGCCGTGAAGCGGGGCCGGTCCTACACGACCATCCAGAGGGCCGAGGGAAAGCGCGTCCTGGACGTTACGGCCAAGGTGGTGCCGGGGGTGACCACGGCGGACAAGGTCCTGGCGGACCTGAAAAAGAACGCCCTGCCGGCCTTGATGAGGAAGTATGACGGCCTTGGGTATTCCCTGGAAGGGCAGAACCGGGAGGAAAAGGAGTCCATCGAGAGCCTGAAGGGAGGCTTCATCCTGGCCCTCTTCGGGATCTTCGCCCTCCTGGCCATCCCCTTCAAGAGCTACGTCCAGCCCGTGATCATCATGGTCTCCATCCCCTTCGGGATCGTGGGGGCCGTCCTGGGGCACATCCTCATGGGCTACGACCTGAGCATCATCAGCGCCATGGGGATCGTGGCCCTGGCGGGGGTGGTGGTGAACGACTCGCTGGTGCTGGTCCACGCGGCCAACAGCTTCCGGGACACCGGGGGGCTCTCCCCCTTCGAGGCCGTGGCCCGGGCCGGGGCGAGACGGTTCCGGCCCATCATCCTCACCTCGCTGACCACCTTTTTCGGCCTGGCGCCCATGATCTTCGAGACCTCCGTCCAGGCCCGGTTCCTCATCCCCATGGCCATCTCGCTCGGCTTCGGCATCCTCTTCTCCACCTTCATCGCCCTCCTTCTCGTGCCCTCCCTCTACCTCATGGTGGAGGACGTAAAAGCCCTCTTCCTCGGGAAGAAGACCGGGACGGGAGAAGAAGTTTCCTGAGGAGGGTCGATGGGGGGGAGCCGCCGCCTCCGGTGGGTCCCCATCGAATCCGGCCTCCTTCGTAAGTCGGATGGATTTTGTTGGTTTGGGAAGAGAGGAAGTGGGGGTTCCTTCGAGGGACGACGTTCGGGCCGTCGCTTCGCGCCGGCCCTCCGGCGTCCCCTACGCTGC
>CAYQBW010000449.1:2393-3356 GCA_964415725.1 uncultured Planctomycetia bacterium | reverse complement strand
GGAAAAAGGACGCCCTCTACCTTCCCGGCGATCTTCCTCCCCTCTCTTCCCTTCCCGTCCACCCCCCCTCCTGCGGTTGGGCGGGCCTGAACGAAAGGAGGGGGATTCCCGTGTCCCTGCCTTCCACGGTGGAGGAACACTACTGGGGAAAGCTGGGGCTCCGCCCCTACGCCTCCAACGAATACGAATACTGGGATTCCGACAAGGAGGTGAAGAACGGGAACTACCTGGGCGTGAGCTGGTGGTGGCGGAAGGTCCGTTTTCCCGCCTCCTTCCGGGGGAGAAAGGTGCTCCTCCACTTCCGGGGGGCCCGCCTTCGGGCGGAGGTCTTTCTGGACGGCCGGCTCGTGGGCTACCACCTGGTGGGAGAGACTCCCTTCACGGCGGACCTCACGGGGACGGTGCGGCCCGGCGAGGAACAGCTCCTGGCCGTCAGGATCACGAATCCGGGGGGCCGCATGGAGTGGAACGACACCACCTCCTTCCGCTGGGGAAAATACCTCTTCCCCACGAGCCACGGTTTCGGGGGCCTGGACGGGGGGATCTACGCCGAGGCCCTGCCCCCGGTCTACGTGGGGGACATCTTCTGCATGAACCGCCCCGACCCCAGGGAAGTGACCCTGAAAATCCGGGTGCGGAACGAAACGGGAAAGTCCCTGGAGGCCGAACTCCTGGCCTGGATCCACCCCGAGGGCCTCCCGGGGAAGAAAGAGGCCTCCCGCCGGGTCTCCCTGCGCCTCGGTCCCGGTTCCTCCCTTCTGGAAGAGACCTTCCGCCTCCCCCGGGCCCGCCTCTGGAGCCCGGACCACCCCTTCCTCTACCGGGCCGCCGTCCTCTTGCGGCCCGGCGGAGATCTCCCCGCCGACGGGACGACCCGCCGTTTCGGCTTCCGCTGGTTCGAGGCGAGGGGGGTGGGCGAAGACGCCCGGCTCTACCTGAACGGCCGGCAGATCCTCCCCGTCT
>CAYQBW010000449.1:0-2383 GCA_964415725.1 uncultured Planctomycetia bacterium | reverse complement strand
GATCTCCTGGGGCTTCTGGGGCCCCAACGGGCTCTGGCCCGGAAAGGAAAAGGCCCGAAAGGAAGTCCGCGCCGCCAAGGCCCTGGGGCTCACCATGCTCAACTTCCACCGTTGCATCGGAAGGCCGGAGGTGCTGGACGCCCAGGACGAACTGGGGCTTTTGCGCTACGAGGAACCCGGGGCGGGAGAGAGGATCCTCGCTCCCCGCGACCGGGAACACTGGGGCCTCCTCTACGCGCCCTCTCCCAAGGGTCCCGTGGACACCAGCGGCAGGGGGGGAGAGCCTAAGTCCTTCGCCGCCCGCTACGAGCTGGCCAAGGTTCTGGCCATGGTCCGCCGCGACAGGAATCACCCTTCCCTGGTCCTCTATTGCCTCCAGAACGAGATCTGGCCGGACCTGCACAACCCCAGGATCTTCTACACGCTACGCCGGATGCATGAGATCGATCCCACCCGGATCATCCTCCTGAAATCGGGGATCGAACCGAGAAACCAGGCATGGATGGAGCCCTATTCGGGCCGGATCCGCCACGACGACGGAACGGGTTTTTCCGGTTGGTGGGACCGGCACACCGTGGGGGGGCCCGGCCTCCTCACCGACTCCTTCTACCGGGGCCCCCGGCGGATGACCCCATGGACCGAAAACAAAAAGGAGATCGTCATGTGGGGGGAGATGCTGGGCGCCCCCACCCCCGACGACCACCAGGCCGTCCTCTCCTGGTATGCCCGGACCGGAAGGTGGGGCTACGACAGGGCGGACCGCGCCCGGATCCTGGCCGGATACCGGACCTTCCTCTCCCGGTGGGGATTCACCCGCGCCTTTCCCTCCCCTTCCGATCTCTTCCGGAGCGCCGGGGACCGGGCCTACGCCTTCTGGGGCAGGGTCGTGGAAAACGGGAGGATCGGGGGTCTCACGGACCTGATGGTCCTCTCGGGATGGGAATCCACCACCATCGACAACCACTCGGGCCTGGTGGATTGCCACAGGAACCTCAAGGGCGACGCCGAACTCCTGCGCCGGTATACCCGGCCTTTCCTCCTCTCCTTGAAGGCGCGGAACCTGGTGGTGGAAAAAGGGTCCCCCCTCCTTTTCGACGTCTACCTGGCGGGCCGCTCCCCGGCCCGGGGAAAGGCCCTCCTCCTTCTCCGCGCCAGGGATCCCAAGGGCCGGATCCTGAAGGGGTGGAGAAAAGAAATCCTCCTTCCCGATCCGCCGGAGAACCGCCTGTGCGCGTCTCTTCTGGCGGAAGGCCTCTCTTTCGCCCCGGACGTTCCCGGGTTCTGGCGGATCGAAGGGGACCTCCGCCTGGGGGAGAGAAGCCTCGTAGAAGGCCGGGAAGAGGTCTACTGCCTGGCCTGGCGCCTGCCGGGCCTTCCCCCCCGGAACCGGGCGGCCCTGGTCGACCCGAGGGGGCTCATGGGCGGAGTCCTGGCCGAGGCGGGGCGAAAATACCCGGCCTTCCGAAAAGATATGGGCAGGCTCAGGGTCATCGCCGCGGCCCCGCCCTCGGGGACGGGCGGCGTCCTTGAGGTCCACCGCCCCATCGCGGGAACCTCCGACGATCCCCTCTACCAGACCGAGGAGAACGCCCCGGCGGGCGAGCTGGTCTACGCCTTCACGGGCCTCCCGGCCGGGACATACAGGGTCACCCTGAAATTCGCCGAGATCTGGCACAAGAGAAAGGGCGCGCGGGTCTTCGACGTCGCCGTGAACGGGAAAACCGTTCTCAAGGATTTCGACATCCTCGCCTCGGCGGGAGGGCCCGACAAGGCCGTGGACAGGACATTCCAGGTCCCCGTCGGGAAAGAGGGCAGGCTCGTGATCACCTTTCCCCGGGCCCGGGCCGACAGGCCCAAGCTGAGCGCCCTCCTTCTCCGGGGCCCCAAGGGCCTCCTCAAGGCCGTCAATTGCGGGGGAAAGCCTTACAAGGACCCGGCCGGACTGATCTGGGGACCCAGGCCCAAGCCGGTCTACCTGGACCCGGAGTGGCTCCGCCGGGTCCGGGAGGAGGGAACCCTCCTGGTCCTTCTTCCCGACACGGACAAGGCCGCGGCGGGAGTCGCCCGGGAGGCGGCCAGGCTCGGCATCTGGAAATACCACGGCCTGGTGGGCCCCTCCCGGGCCCCCTGGATGGGGGCCTGGTACTTCTCCCGGCCCCATCCCCTCTTCGCGGGCCTCCCCTCGGGAAAGGTCCTCTCCTGGGTCTTCCAGCCGGCTGGGCGAAAGAACGGGCTCCTCCTGGAAGGAAAAAAAGTCTCCATCCCCCTGGGATACGGAAGGGACCACGATTCCCGTCTCGGGGCGGGCTGCGCCCTGGCGCCCTACGGCAAGGGGAGGATCCTGCTCTTCTGCATGCCCGGCCGGGGCCGGCCAGGGCGGAGT
>CAYQBW010000448.1:0-3359 GCA_964415725.1 uncultured Planctomycetia bacterium | reverse complement strand
CCCGTAGGGGACGGCCGTCGGGGCGGCCTCCGGCCGCCCCTCGGGCGTCCCCTACGGGCGTCCCCTGAGGTATTTCTTCTCGATCTCGGTGATCTTGGCCACCTTTGGGGTGGAACGTCCTCCGGCGAATTCCGAGAGGAGCCAGGCCCTGAGAACGGTCCGGGCCGACTCGGGGCCGATGACCCGGGCCCCCATGGTGAGGATCTGGGCGTCGTTGCTCTTTCGCGCCCTCTCTGCGGAGTAGACATCGTGGCACGTGGCGGCCCGGATCCCCGGCACCTTGTTCGCCGTGATGGCCATGCCCAGGCCGGTGCCGCAGACCAGGATTCCTCTCTCGAAATCCCCCCGGGCCACCGCTTCGGCCACGGCGGCGGCGATGAGGGGGTAGAGGGTGGTTTCGCCTTCCCGGACCCCAAGGTCCCGGACCTCCACCTCCAGGTCCTCCTGTTCGAGGAGAAAGGCCTTGAGGTTCTCTTTGAGGGGATATCCCGCGTCGTCGCTTCCGATGGCGATCTTCATCGATCTCTTCCTTTGCCGGGCCGGTCTCCCCCCCGATCTCTTTTCAGGGTGTCCCTGATCTTCCGGAGCAGGGTCTCCCCGTCGAAGGGCTTGATGAGGAGGTCCGTTTCGTCTTCCAGGTCCCTACCACTTTCGCCAGCGCGGGAGGGGTAACCGCTCATCAGGAGGAGGGGGAGTTCGGGGACGCGCGCACGGAGTTCCCTGGCCAGGGCGGCTCCTCCCATCCCCGGCATGACCACGTCCAGCAAGGCCAGGTCCACTTCGTCCCGGCGCTCAAGGAAGAGCTGGAGAGCCTTTTCTCCGTCCTCCGCCGCGATCACGGAGTAGCCCGCCGTCTCCAGGACGCGGGAAACGAGTTCCCGCACGGCCGGGTCGTCTTCTGCGAGAAGGATGGTCTCCCTTCCCCCCGGGACGGGTCCCTGGAGCTTGGTTCCCACGGTCGCGGCGGGACGCTCCACAATGGGCAGGTAGACTTTGAAGGTGGACCCTTTGCCCACTTCGCTGTAGGCGTGGATCATGCCGCCGTGTTGTTCCACGATCCCGTAGACCGTGGCAAGCCCCAGGCCGGTTCCTTTTCCGACTTCCTTGGTGGAGAAGAAGGGCTCGAAGACGTGTTCCAGGATCTCCTGGGGCATGCCCTTTCCCGTATCGGTTACGGAAAGAAGGAGGTAACGGCCCTGCCTGGCCCAGGGGTGGTTCCTGGAGAAATCCCCGTTGATCACCACGTTTTCCGTCTCGATGGTGATCTTCCCCCCTTCCGGCATGGCGTCCTTGGCGTTGAGGACGAGGTTCATGAGGACCTGTTCCATCTGGACGGGGTCGCCGTGGATCGTGCCGGGGGCGTGGGCCGGGATGAAATCGATTTCGATGTTTCCCGGGATCAGGCGGCGGAGCATGAGAAGGAGGTTCTCCACCACCTGGTTCATGTTCAGATCCATGGGGCGCAGGACCTGGCGGCGGCTGAAAGCGAGAAGCTGGCGGGTGAGTTCTCCCGCCCGGAGGGCGGCCTTCTTGGCTTCTTCCAGGAAAGTCTTGCGCCTTTCCTGTTTCGCCAGGAGGGCCATGTCCAGGTTCCCCAGGATGGCCAGGAGGAGGTTGTTGAAGTCGTGGGCGATCCCTCCCGCCAGGGTGCCCACCGCTTCCAGGCGCTGGGCCTGGCGGAGCCGTTCTTCCAAGGCGAGTTCCCGGGTCACGTCCCGGGAAGCCTTGGCGAATCCCAGGATCTTCCCCTCCTTGTCCTTGAAGGGGGAGATGACGGCCTCCTCGAAGTAGAGTTTCCCGTCCTTTCTCTTGTTCTTGAATCTCCCCTTCCAGGTCTTTCCCGAGAGAAGGGTCCGCCACATCTCTTCGTAGAAGGCCTGGTCGTGGGCGCCGCTCTTTACGAGGCGGAAGGTCTTCCCCTGGGCTTCCCCCTTGGAATACCCCGTGACCCTCTCGAAGGCCTGGTTCACGTACAGGATCACGCCTTCGGTGTCGGTGAGGGCCAGGATCTCTCCGCTTTGTTCCAAGGCCTCGAGAAGCCGGTCCCGGGTTTCTTCGGCCTTCTTCTTCTCCGTCACGTCCCGGACGTGTTCGATCACACCGGTGATCCGGCCCGCATCGTCCCGGAGAGGATAGGCGGAGAGCTCCATCCAGCCCGTGCCTCCTTCCAGGAAGGGGTAGGGCACCACCTTGCACTGGGGCCGGCCCGTCTCCATGGCCCTCACCGTGGGGCACCAGGGGCACACGCTGGAGCGCTCCTGGTAGACTTCGAAGCACTTTCTCCCGGTGAGGGGCCCGCGGAAACCGTACATCTTTTCCATCCACCCGTTCACCCGGAGGATGTTCAGGTCCTTGTCCAGGACGCTGATTCCGTCCTGGATGGCCTCGAATACGTCTTCCAGGAACTTCTCGTTCTCCCTGGTTTTCCGCCGGGCTTCCTCCCAGGGGCGGAGGTCGCGGACCACGGAGAGGAGGATCGTTCGTTCCTCCCGGGAAATTACGCTGGAATTGACTTCGACGGGGATCCTTTCCCCCGAGCGGGAGATCATCACGGAATCGAAGATGGCGTGTCCTTCCTCCAGGATCCGGGCGATGACCTCCTCCGCCCGGGGCTTTCTTTCGGGGGGGATGAAGTCCAGGAGGGGCCTGCCGACGATCTCTTTCTTTTCGTATCCCAGAATCCGGCAGGCCGCGGGATTTACGTCCAGGATGATCCCGGGCAAGCCCTCCTCCGTCACGGGGTGGACGAAAAGCATGTCCCCCGTATAGCGGAAGAACGCCTCGTGCCAGGGGGCTTCCCCCCGGCGCCCTTCGTCCTTCTTCCGTTCTTTCGGGGTGCTCATGGGGAATCCTTTCTTCAAACCAGCGAGAGCAGGGCCTCCGCCACCTTCCCCGGGTCCAGGTAAGGCTTGGACGCGGGCGTGACCAGGGGCAGGTCGACAGTTTCCACCCCCAGGGCCCGGATCCGGCCCGTGTCCACCTCCCCCCCGTAGTCGCCTTTCGAAAGATCCAGGAGGACCAGGTCCAGTCCTTCTCCCCGGGGGGGCGCTTTTCCCGGGGAATCTTTCTTCATGAAACGGATCAGCCTTTCCACGGCGTCCGCCACGGTGAGCCCTTTCTCCTCGGGATCCCCTCCCGTGTTGGGAATGTAGGTCTTGGGGGAAGGGTTTTCCAGGACCGCCGCGCCCACGCCTTTGACGAGCAGGTGGGCCAGAAGGCTGGTATAGAAACTGCCCATGGGAAAGCAGACGAGTTCGGCCTCCCGGATGAGGCGGGCCGTGCCCTCGGAGAGAGTCGGCTCGGCGGGCCGGAGTTCGTCGGGACTTTCGGAGAGTACGATCTCCTCGATGGGGGAGGGC
>CAYQBW010000447.1:0-3362 GCA_964415725.1 uncultured Planctomycetia bacterium | reverse complement strand
GTGAAGCTCGGGGGAGGCCTCCCCGCATACGGGGTGGGGCGGATCGCCCTGGCCGTGGCGCCTTCCAGGCCGGGCCGGGTCTACGCGCTGGTGGCCCGGGCCTGTTCCTCCTCGGGAGGCGGAGCCTCCACCCTCGGCGGGTGGCGCACCGACGACTACGGCAAGAAGTGGGTCTCCCTCCGCCCGGGCAGCATGCAGGCCACCTACGGCTGGTATCTCTGCGTCGCCACGGTGAGCCCCAAGAACCCGGACCTGGTCTTCTTCGGGGGGTTCTCCATCCGGAGATCCGCCAACGCCGGGGCGGGCTGGGCGACCCGGACGGCTCCCCACGTGGACAACCACGCCTTCGCCTGGGACGCGGCGGGGCGCCTGATCGTGGGCTGCGACGGGGGCGTCTTCCGCTCGGCGAACCACGGCGATTCCTGGTCCTCCCTCAACGGCGACCTGGGCGTGGTCCAGTGCTACGCCGGGATCTCCCTCCACCCGTCGAACGCGACGGGGATCTACGCGGGCCTCCAGGACAACGGGACTTGTTTGAGGCTTTCGGGGAAGAGCTGGCGCCGGCTCCTCGGCGGAGACGGAGGTTGCACGGGAATCACTCCCGACGGCAGGACGGCCTTCGCCGAGTACCAGGGCACGGGACGGCTCTTCCGGTCCGTCAAGGGGGGATATTTTCGTTGGATCGGCTCCGGAATCCATGGAAGGAACTGTTTCCTTCCTCCCTTCGCCGTCGATCCCAAGAATCCGGCCCGGATGATCTACGGCACGGAGCGGGTCTTTCTCTCCGCGGCCTACGGTTCGGGGTGGACCCCCATCAGCCCGGACCTGACGGGCGGTTCCGGCGCCATCCAGGCCCTGGCCTTCGCGCCGGGCGACCCGTCCTACATCTACGCCGCCACCAACGACGGAAGGATCCAGGTGACCTCCGACGGGGGAAAGACCTGGCGCCTCCGGAAGACGGGAATCCCCACCTGGCCCAGGATCACCCATCCTTTCGCCGTGAGTTCCAAGGATCCGCGGAGGGTCTTCTTCGCCCGGGCCTGGTTCGGCGGGCCGAAACTTCTCTACTCGCAGGACGCCGGGAAGAGCTGGTTCGACCTGACGGGAATCCTCCCCGACGTGCCCGCCCACTGCGTGGCCCTGGACGAGCGGGTGGACCCGCCCGTGGTCTACCTGGGCACGGACCAGGGGGTCTGGCGGACCCTGGACCTGGGAAGGCGCTGGAACCGGTTGGGGGTCAACCTGCCGAATACGCCCGTGATCGACCTCAGGATCGACCTTTCCCGCAAGCGGATCGTCGCCGCCACCCAGGGCCGGGGCGTCTGGTCCTGCCGGCTCCTGGACCCGGACGAGATGGAGTCCAAGTAATGTGCCCTTTTCGAGAGGTCCGGTTCCGGTCTCTTGGGAATTGCCCGCCTCCGTGGCGCCCCATCGTCGCTTAGCGCCCGAAGACGGCTGAATCGCTCCTGATGGGGCCCCACCTCCGGCGGGAGTCTGGGCCGATTAGGAATGGGGGTGGGTCGATAAACTGTGCCCTTTTCAAGGGGTGCGCAGGGATCGAGGCTTTAAATGGGCAAGTCCGCCCCCAAGGACGAGGCTTGGGTGTCAGTCCCGCCGCCCCGCACCCTCCCTCGGAGGGGGCGGGGCGGGCCCCAGCCGGCACCCGAGCCCGTTGTTCCGGCTGAACGTTGCTGTTGGGCCCTTGAATTGGCAACCATCCCTGCACGACGCTCGGGCGCCTTCGGCGCCCTCCGGCGTGCTCTTCACGAGGTTTGGGTGGATGCGAGGGGCGGGTGGCCGGGATGGCGGGCCTATCCCGGGAGGGCGTTCGGGACGGCGCGAAGCGCCGTCTCTCCGGGGCCCCCTGCGCGTTCTGTTGCCGGGGGAGGATTCGGGGACGCACTCTAAACCTTCCCGTAAACGGGCACCCTAAGTTTTCCCATACGGAAAAATTTTTTTCCACAGGCCTTGAAACACTCTTCCGTCGGTTCCAAAGAACCTGACCGTTTCTTCAGGAAACGGGGCATCCTTCCCGGGAAGCGGCCTTTCTTTCCGGGGCTCCAGAAAAACTGAATCCAGAGAGGTAATCCTTATGAAAAGCTATATCCTGCCTTTCCTTCTGATCCCGGCGGGGGCCCTTCCCGCCCAGGGGATCACTAGTCCCGCCCATTTCACCGGCGCCGAGGGGCCCACGAATTCCAATCTTCCCTTCGGCACGACCCGCACGCCTTACCGCTACCTGCAGGTCCACAACGATCTTTCCGGCCATCCCATGACCATCAAGGCCCTCGTGTTCAGGCGGGACGGTGCCAGGACGACCACCTTCGGGGGCTACCAGTTCTTCACGGACCTGACCCTCTCCACCGCGAAGACGAGTTCTTCCGCCCCGAACAAGACCTTCGACCTGAACCACGGCGCCGACAAGACCAAGGTTGGGAGCTTCCAGCAGGTGAAATTCCCGGGCAGTTCCTTCGGGGACGTTCCCGCTCCCTTCACCTACAGGATTCCTCTGACCAAGCCCTTCAATTTCGGTGGAAAGGGACCCCTTTGCTGGGAGGCCAGGGTCCAGGTCCGGCAAAACAACTTCCATGTCTACTTCGACGCTTGTTCCAGCTCGAACTCCAACCCCTATGGCTGGGTCGTACGCACGGGGACGAGTTGCAAGGCGTCTGCCTTCACCTCGTCGCTCTACTTCTCCGGGAGCCAGAGCATGAACTGGCCCAAGAACACGGGCACCCTGGTCTTCAACGCGAGCCGGGCCCCCAAGAACGCCGTGGCCTTCATCCTGATCGGGCTCGACAAGAAGAGCCTGGGAGGTCTCCCCCTCCCCCTGGAGATCCCGGGCACCACGGGGGCCAAGTCGGGGTCCTGTTTCCTAAGCGTGGCTCCAATCCTGATCCTCCCAGCCTTCACCACTTCCACGGGGAGCATCTCCAACTACCAGTTCGGGTTTCCCGTAACTCCCTCGTTCAACGGGGCGAGCATCCACACCCAGCTCCTGGCCCCCGACGCGCCGGCCAATCCCATGGGCGTGGTGACGAGCAACCTGGTGAGCTTTCATTTCCTGGCGCCGTACAAGACCGTTCCCGTGGGCAATGTTTACCTCTCTGGAACGGGAAACACTGGGTCGGTCCGGGCCAACTACGGCCTGGTGGTCCGCTTCGAATAGGGACTTTTTTTCCCACCCGGGAGAAAAGTTCGGGTCTTCCGCAGAATCTGTGGGTCGGGGAGGCGTTGGAAGGCCAAGTTCAACCCTCAGCCGGGAACGGCGGGCTCGGGTTCCGGCTGGGGCCCGCCCCGCCTCCTTCCCTCGCCGCGCCGCCCCCTCCAAGAGGAGGGTGCGGGGCGGCGCGGCGAGGGTA
>CAYQBW010000446.1:0-3365 GCA_964415725.1 uncultured Planctomycetia bacterium | reverse complement strand
CCCCTACAAAGGCGGAAACCTGCTCATGGAGATGGTCCAATACAAGAGCTATCCGGGGGGGTTCACGGTCTACGCCCGTGACGCCTTCCAGAATTCCTCCGCCTGGTATCCGGGGAAAGTGTCCTCCCTGGGTAAGGGTTGCCCAGGCAAGAACGGGCTGGTCCCGGCGATCACCGTCTCCCCCGAAGACCTCGTTCCTTTCCACATGTTCACCGTCCGCCTGACCCACGGGCCCAAGGCCCGGTGGTTCCATCTTCCCGCGGTGAACTGGCTCGGGGTCAGCACATCCGCCTGGGGCAGCCTCGCCCTTCCCCTGGACCTGGCCCCTTACGGCGCCAAAGGGTGTCGAATCTACACGGACATGGTGGTTCGAAGGCCCATGTTCCTGAGAACCGCCCCGGGCAGGAATTACTCTGAAGGCAGGGTTTCCTACTACATTCCCGCCGATCCCTCGCTCCTGGGGGGCGTCTTCTACACGCAGTGCCTTACGGTGGATTGGTATGCCAACCCTGGCCACGTGACGGTGAGCAACGGGTTGAAGCTCCGGATCTCCCCCGGCAAGGCCCCCCTGAGAAGTCGTCTCCTCTGGTCCGTAAAGGCCTCCTCCACCATGGGGCTCCTCTCCCCGCGGGAGGCCGGGTTGGTGACCCTCTTCAAAGGAAAATTCTGACACATATACCCTTAACCAGACTGCTCCCTGGTTATGACGATAGAGAGAGGAAGGCCCTCGCGGGCCTTCCTCTCTTTGTTCCGAAAAGGCCCGGAGATTTCCCGGTCCTACCCGGCTGGGGAGCACCCCAGGCCGGCCCCGTCGGGAAGCTCCAGGAAGCCCTCCCGGATCCTCACGCCCCGGAAAGGATCGTTCGCCACCAGCAGGGGGCCGTCCAGGTCCAGGAAATCCGCCAGGGACGCCAGGTGCGCCATGGCCGTCACCCCCAGGGTGGATTCCACCATGCACCCGAGCATGACTTTCATCCCCGCCGCCCGGGCCACGGCCACGGCGTTCAAGGTCTCCCGGATCCCCCCGGTCTTGGCCAGTTTCAAGTTGACGCCGTCCACCTTCCCCGCCAGGCGGAATACGTCCCGGGCGGTCCGAACCGATTCGTCCGCCACAATCGGAATGGCGGAAGCCTCCTTCACCCGGGCCAATCCCTCCAGGTCCTCCCTGGGCAGGGGTTGTTCGAAGAGGTCCACGCCGCCCAGGGCCTCCAGTTCACGGACCATGCGCAGGGCGTCTTCCAGGGAGAGGGCCTCGTTGGCGTCGACCCGCAAGGTCGCCTGGGGCCGTGCCTCCCTGAGGACTTTCACGCTCTCCAGGTCCTCCAGGGAGCGAACCTTCAGCTTGAAGATGGGGAAACCTTCCACCTCCCCGGCGGCCTGGAGGACCTCCCCGGGGGAGAGGATGGGAAGGGTGTAGGACGTGAGAGGCGCCTTGGCGGGGTGAAGGCCCAGGAGTTTCCAGAGAGGCACACCGAGAAAACGACCCACCAGGTCCAGGCAGGCGCACTCCAGGGCGGCCCGCACATGGGGGGCCCGCCTCCCCGGGTCCAGGACGGCCAGGTTTTCTTCCAGGGACTGGAGATCGAAGGGGTCCTGATCCTGGAGGACCATGGCCAGGTTCTCCAGAATCGCCTCCGCCTCGGACCGGGTGTGGCCGTAGTAAGGGACGATCGCCACCTCCCCCAGGCCCGTTTCCCCACCAAAGGAAAGACGCACCAGCAGGTTCTCCCGCCGCTGCGAGGCGCCGTGGGCGATGGTGAAGGTTCTTTTCAACTCCAGGTCCAAAGGTTCGGCGCGGATATCCATGGGCTCCTCTCGGATCGAATCCCTGGGGAAACCTGTGAGGATGGGCCCGCCCCCTTTCCAGGGCAAGGCCGTGCCCGGTGAAACCGGGGAAGGTAGACTGCCGGCATGACAGGTTTCGTCTCCATCGATCCCGCCACGGGCTGGATCCTGATCACCTTCCCCTACGACCCCGCCCTGGTGGAGCTGGTCCGGACCCTTCCCGGCAGGAAGTGGGATCCCCAAAAGAAGACCTGGCGTGCCCCCCGGGAGGCCGCCCCAAGGGCCGTGGAACTCCTCAAGCCCAGGAACTTCTCCTTCGCCCCGGAGGTCCTGGAGCTGGTCCAGGACCAGGATCCCCCGCCCCGGGGGGAGACCGCCGAAGGGGCCCTTACGGTCTCCCAGCTGAACTACATGGCCAAAAGCGCCCTCAACCGGGCCTTTCCCCAGCCCCTCTGGCTGGTGGGAGAAGTGAACCGCCCGCGCCCCACCCCCGCGGGTTACCTCTACCTGGATTTCGTGGAGAAGCGCGCCGAAGGAGAAGGCATCGCGGCCCGGGTGGCGGGGATCGTGTATCCCGAAGAATTCCTCCAGATCCGGGACACCCTTCTTCGGGCCGGGGGCCTGGAGCTCTCCGACGGGCTGGAAGTCCGGGTCCTGGTCCAGGTGGATCTCTATCCTCCCCGGGGGACCTACCAGGTCCGTGTCCTGGAAATCGATCCCTACTTTACCCTCGGGAAACTTGCGGCCCGCCGGGAGGAGATCCTCTCCCGGCTGAAGGAGTTGGGGCTCCTGGAAAGAAACCGGAACCTTCCCTGGCCCAGGCTTCCCTTGAGGGTCGCCCTGGTGACGAGCTGGGACTCCAACGCCTTCCACGACTTCACGGGCGTGCTCCGCGCCTCGGGCTTCGCCTTCCAGGTGGACGTGTTCGATGCCCGCGTCCAGGGACGGGAACTCGAAGAGGACGTCCTCCGGGCCCTGGCCTGGTTCGAAAAACGCTCTTCCAATTACGATATCCTGGCCATCGTGAGGGGAGGGGGTTCCGCCTCGGACCTGGCCTGGTTCGACAACCTCCAGGTGGCCCTCGCCGCGGCCCGCCACCCTTTGAAGATCCTTGTGGGAATCGGCCACACCCTGGACCGGACCGTCCTGGACGAGATCGCCTTTTCCGCCAGGACCCCCACGGAGGCGGGGGAGCTCCTGGTCCGCCTGGCCGGGGAAGAGTCGGAATCCCTGGAGAAAACGGCGGAGGACATCCTTCTCGGCGCGGAGAAGATCCTGGAGCAGGAAAAGGCGGAGCTGGCTTCTCTCGCCCAGAGAACGGCCCGGGCCCTGAAGGGAAGGATCCAGGGGGAGAGGAGCCTTCTCCGGGAAGCGGCCCTGAGGGCCGGCAGGGGAACCCTTTTCCAGGTCTCCCTGGAGAAAAGGCGCCTCCTGGAAGGGGTCCCCAGGATCCTTCGCCTGGCCCTTTCCCGCCTGGCTCCCCTGGAAAGGGAGACCCGGGCCCTGGGGGAACGGATTCTCAAGGAAGCGGAGAAACTCCTGGCCCGGGAGGGAGAGGTCCTGGAGGGCCGGGCGCTGAG
>CAYQBW010000445.1:0-3370 GCA_964415725.1 uncultured Planctomycetia bacterium | reverse complement strand
ACCAGGGGGGGAACAACCGCTTTCCCGGAACCCTGGGGAGGGTGAGCCTCTTCGACCGCACCCTCTCCCCCCCTGAGATCGCCGCCCTCGCCCGGTCCGGCCCCGGGCCGGCCCTCCGGGGAATGAAGGGGCTCCTGGGCTCCTGGGCCTCTCCGAAGAGGGGAATCCTGGATTTCCCCCGGGGGAGACAAACCCCTTCTCTCACCTTGGAGGCCTGGATCCGCCTGGACCCGGGGAAGGGAGGGATCGGCCGGGTCCTGGACAGGGTCACCCCGGGCGGACAGGACGGCTTCCTTTTCGACACATGGCCGGGCAGGAGCCTTCGCTTCATCGCCGGGGCCCGGACACTGGTGAAGAAGAACTGTCTCGTCCCCGGCCGCTGGACCCACGTGGCCGCTGTCGCGGATTCCGGGAAGGGCCGGATCCTTCTCTACCTGAACGGGAAGGAAACGGCCCGCATGGAGATTCCCGACGAGACCTTCCTGGTCTCCCGTGCCTATGCTCTTCACCGTTATGTCACGGCCTGCGCGGGGCGGGGGAAATTCCCGATCAAGTTCAACGGCTCCATCTTCACCGTCCCCTGGCCGGGAAGGCCCGGCGACGCGGACTACCGGCGCTGGGGACCGGGCTACTGGTGGCAGAACTCCCGCCTTCCCTACATCTCCCTTTGCGCGAGCGGGGACTTCGAGATGCTGAGGCCCTTCTTCCGGATGTACCTGGAGAGGATCCTCCCCGTGGCCCGTTTCCGGACCAGGCTCTACTTCGGCCACGCCGGGGCCTACATGGCCGAATGCGTCTACTTCTGGGGGGACATGTTCAGCGAAACCTACGGCTGGAAGCCCTGGTCGGAGCGGAAGGACAAGCTCCAGGTGAACCGCTACCACAAGTACGAGTGGGTGGGCGGGCTGGAGCTGGTCTGGATGATGCTGGAATACTATGATTATACGCAGGACGTTGATTTCCTGGTCAAGAAGGTCTTTCCCGCCGCCCGTGACATCCTGGCCTTCTTCGACGAACACTACGGGAGGGACGAAAAGGGAAAGCTCCTCATGCACCCGGCCCAGGCCCTGGAGACCTGGTGGGACTGCACGAACCCCATGCCGGAGATCGCGGGGCTCCGGGCGGTGGCGGGCCGCCTCCTCTCCCTGCCGGAAAGGCTTTCCACGCCCAAGCAAAGGGCCTTCTGGAAGAAAATCCTGGAAGAGACCCCGCCCCTACCCACGCGCGTCGTGAAGGGGAAGAGGATGCTCGCTCCGGCGGTCCGGTTCGCGGAAAAATGCAACATCGAGAACCCCGAACTCTACGCGGTCTTTCCCTTCCGGCTCGTGGGCCCGGGCAAGCCCCACCTGGACTGGGGGATCCGGGCCCTCCACCACCGCTGGGACCGGGGCGCCCTCGGCTGGCGCCAGGACGATATCTTCATGGCCTGCCTGGGGCTGGCGGAAGAAGCCCGGAAAAACGTGGCGGCCCGCGCCTCGCGGTGGAACCGGGATTCACGTTTTCCCGGTTTTTTCGGGCCCAACTACGACTGGGTCCCCGACCAGGATCACGGGGGCGTGCTCATGAAGGCCCTCCAGGCCATGGTCCTCCAGGCCGACGGGAAAACGATCCGCCTTCTCCCGGCGTGGCCCGGGGAATGGGACGTGGACTTCAAGCTCCATGCCCCATACGGGACAGTGGTTCGCGGCAGGACGGCTGGAGGCAGGCTGGTCGAGCTGGAGGTAAACCCGCCCTCCCGTAAGAAAGACGTAATCCTTCCCGGAAACCGATGAGCCCGCCCCGGGTCCCTACCGGCCCACGATTCCCATGGCGGCGTTGCTCACGGTCAAACCGCCCACGCTCCCCGGGTCCAGGACCAGGCCCTGGACGAAGAAGCGCCTCCCCAGGAGGGCGCGGATGGAGGGAATTGTGTAGGTGAAGTAGGCCCGCCCCTTAACCGAGGCCAAGGGGAGGACGATGTCGATATCGGTGTAGATATTGCACCCGCGCATCCCCAGGGAATTCAGGGAAAGCGGCAACGGTATCCCGGCCCAGTAAGAGCTGGAATCGCCCAGGCCTAGAAACGCCAGGCCGCCCGAGGAGGGCAGGTTGGAGAGGTAGACCTGGAAAGTCTTTCCCAGGGCAGGGAAGCCTCCCGGCACGGCGTCCATGACCGGGACTCCCCCCGTCCCGAGGCACCCCGAACCAAAGGGAGTGAAGACGCTCGAGGGCCGGAGGATCTTTTCCAGGAAATCGAAGGCCTTGTTCACTTCGGAAGAAGGGAGCCCGTGCCCCGCGAGGGGAACCAGTTTCAGGACGGCGGGCACACCTGCCTTCTTCAAGGCTGCTTCCAGGAGGGTGCTCTGCGTGTAGGGCACCAAGGGATCGTCGATGCCGTGGGCGATGTAGAAGGGTGGATCCTTGGGATCGACGAAAGTAATGGGGTTGGCGTCCCGGACCAGGGCCACCCACTTGGCGTAGGCCGGGTTTTTTAGGTTGGCCAGGATCTCGCCAAGGGGCTTTCCGATGAGAATGGACTCGGGCGACGAGGGGGAATTGTGGAATCCCCCCTCCTTGAAAAAATCCGTGGGGCCGTAGAAGTCCACCACGGCCATGACGGAGCTGGATTGCTTGAGGTTGCCCCCAACGGTCCCCTCCAGGCGGGCCACGCCCGAGGACGTGCCCAGGAGGGCCGAAAGGTGCCCGCCCGCCGAGGGGCCCAGGGCGGCGACCCGTCTAGGGTCGAGACCGTATTTGGACGCGTGGGCCCTGAGCCAGCGGACGGCGCCCTTGCAATCCCAGATCTGCGCGGGGAACTTGGCCTGGGTGCTCAAGCGGTAGTTGACGCTCGCCACGGCGATCCCGCGAAGCATGAGAGACAAGGCCCCCAACTTGGCCTCTTCCTTCCCGCCTGCGTACCAGCCCCCTCCGTGGATCCAGACCACCAGGGGCGCCGGTCCCAAGCCCTTGGCGGGAAGGTAGAGATCCAGCTTCAGGCTGATACCGCCGGGCTTTGCGTATTCAATGTCCTTGAGAATCTTCTGGGAGTTTGCCAGGAGGGGAAAAAGCGCCCAGAAAAGGGCGGCCGCAAGAAACCATTTCAAAGGGGGGCGTCTTTTCATGGTTCACCAGCCGGACCGGACGGGGTGGATCGACGAAGGAGGTCGAGCCGGTCATTCTACCTCCCCGTGGAATCGCGACGGCAAAAGGAAAGGACCACCTGGGACGGAAAGCGGCTCGATTCAAGACTCTTTCCCGGGGACCTGTTTCAAGGAGAGGCATCCGGGCCGACGTTCGGCGCCGCCAACATCCGCGGTGGAAATGTAGGGGAACGTAGGGGACGCCCGAGGGACGGCCGTAGGCCGCCACGACGGTCGGCCCGCGATAGACC
>CAYQBW010000444.1:1760-3377 GCA_964415725.1 uncultured Planctomycetia bacterium | reverse complement strand
ACCAAGTCCGGCCCCCTGGCCCATTATTGCTTTCTCGCCCTGGCCGCCGGCGGCCGGGCCTTGGGCCTCCTCCCGGGCCCGGGGGAAAACCTGGCCCAGTGGAGCGCCGCCCCTCCCGGGGAGCCCTCCCGGGCCCTCCGCCTGGCCCGGCTCACGGCCCTCCTTCTCAGCCTCCTGGCCCTGGCCGGGGCCTTTTTGGCGGGCTTCCAGTGCGGCGGAGTCCCGGGGGCCCTCACGGCGGGGTTCGCCCTGGCCTTCTCCCCCCTCGCCGTCCAGCAGGGCCGGCTCCTTTCCCCGGCCCTGGCCTCCATGGCCATGATCGCCCTGGGCGTGGGGTTCGCCACCTGGGGAGTGAGGATCGGGCGGACCCTTCCCGCCCTGGCGGCGGCCCTCTTCTTCGGGCTCTCCTTCGGAGGAAGGCCCTACGGAATCGTCCTGTTCCTCCCCCTCTTTTTCATCCACCTGGACGTAACCCACGATCCCAGGGCCCGGTTCCGCCGGGGCGCGCTTCTCGTCCTGGTCCTGCTCCTGGGCATCCTCCTCTCCTCGGCGGGCCGAATCGGGGACTTCTCCTGGTGGAAGGAATTCCTGGCGGCCCACCTGGCGGGGCCCCCCAAGCCGGCCTTCGGCCTGGAGGGGGAGCCCACGGGATGGGCCTTCCACCTGACCTACACCCTCCAGGAAGCCCTGGGATTCCCCCTCTTCACCCTCACCGGCGTGGTGGGCCTCTTCTTTGGTATGCGCTCCGGCAGGTTCGAGTGGAGGTTCCTCTTCTGGGCCTTCTGCATCTACTTCGTCCTGGTCGGCGGGGTCCAGGACCGGCGGGCCTCCTCCCTCCTTCCCCTGGCGGTGATCCTCGCCACCGGCGCAGGCCTCTTCGTGGCATCCTTCTGGTACAAGCTGGCCGGCCACCCGGGAGCCGCGGTCCTGACCCTGCTGGTGACCCTCATGGTGGCCATCCCCGTCCCCGGCCTCTACCGGGAGGCGCGGATCCTGGAAAACCCGGACACCCGCGTCCTTGCGCGGAACTTCCTGGAAAGGGAGGCCGCCCCTCCCGCGGGAAGCCTGGCCCTGGCCTCCCTTCTTCCTCTTCGCGAATCCTCGCCTTGTCCCCCCGGTTGTCCCCGGACCTGCCGGGACGCCTACCCCGAACTCCTTCCGCCCTTCTTTTCGGACACCCCCCTCTGCAAGGTCCGCTACAGGCCCGTGATGAACCACACCCTCTGGCCCGTCCTGGAAGGAATCCAGAGAGGCGGGGGGTCTCCCTGGAAGGTCTACCTCTGGTCGAGCTGGGCCGACGGCCTCCTGGAGACCCGGAAGGGGGGAACCTACCAGAGCGTCCTGGCGGCGGTCCGCATCCTGGAGAAGAAGGCCGTGAAGGTGGTGGAGTTCGGCAAAGGCCCCCTGGAAACCAGGCCCCTCGCTGCGGGAGCCGCCCAGAGAGTGGTGCCCGGGCCGGATTCCCCCAATCCCGGGCCCTGGATCCGCCTCTTCTTCCTCCCCCAGGCGCCCCCGGCCTCCCGGCCCGGCGCCAAGCCTGCCTCCCGGCCCGCTTCGGGCCCTGCCTCCCGGCCCGGCGCCGGGGAAAACCGTTGACCCGGCCTGTCAGGGAAAGGA
>CAYQBW010000444.1:0-1750 GCA_964415725.1 uncultured Planctomycetia bacterium | reverse complement strand
GTTTTCCATGGGAAGTCGCCCGCCTTTCTCCCGCGCCCCGGGAGAAAGGGGGGGGCGGGCAAGCCCGGGGGCCGGCGCTTTTCCCTTCCCCAACTGGGCATTCAGAAACCTTCTGTCTCGAGGGAAAAAATTCCCCGGGGCAGACCCAATCCGCAGGAACCGGAGGTGAAGATGTACGGCAAGATCAAAGAGGACCTCACCCGTGAAATGGAGGAGATGAAGAAGCAAGGCCTCTACAAGGAGGAGCGGATCATCGTTTCTCCCCAGGGGGCCGAGATCGAGGTGGAAGGGGGGAAGAAAGTCCTCAACTTCTGCGCCAACAACTACCTGGGGCTCAGCTCCCATCCCGAGCTGATCAAGGCCGCCCACCAGACCCTGGACGACTGGGGCTTCGGCCTCTCCTCGGTGCGCTTCATCTGCGGCACCCAGAAGATCCACAAGGTCCTGGAGGAGAAGGTCTCCAAGTTCCTGGGGACGGAGGACACCATCCTCTACGCCGCCTGCTTCGACGCCAACGGCGGCGTCTTCGAGCCCTTCCTGGGCAAGGACAGCGCCATCATCGCCGACCAGCTCAACCATGCCTCCATCATCGACGGCGTGCGGCTGTGCAAGGCCCAGCGTTACGTATATTCCCACAACCAGATGGGTGACGGCGAATACGAGCACGACGGCAAGAAGCTTCCCGGCCTGGAAGCCTGCCTCAAGCAGGCGAAGGACGCCAAGTACCGCATGATCTGCACGGACGGCGTCTTCTCCATGGACGGTGACATCGCCAGGCTGGACCAGATCTGCGAGCTGGCCGACAAGTACGACGCCCTGGTCATGGTGGACGACTCCCACGCCACGGGCTTCGTCGGCAAGACCGGCCGGGGCACCCACGAATACAGGGACGTGATGGGCCGGGTCGATCTCATCACCACAACCTTCGGCAAGGCCCTGGGAGGCGCTTCCGGGGGCTGCACCAGCGGTCGCAAGGAGATGATCGAGTGGCTCCGCCAGAAGTCCAGGCCCTACCTCTTCTCCAACACCCTGGCCCCGGCGGTGGTGGGGGCCACCATCAAGGTCATGGATCTCCTCACCGAGTCCACCGAGCTTAGGGACAAGCTCGAGCGGAACCAGCACTACTTCCGGGAGCAGATGACCGCCGCCGGATTCGACATCCTTCCCGGCGACCACCCCATCGTTCCCATCATGTTCTCCAAGTACGAAAACGACGCGGTCATGGCCACCACCATGGCGGACAAGCTCCTGGACGAGGGCATCTACGTGATCGGCTTCGCCTACCCCGTGGTCCCCAAGGGCCGCTCCCGGATCCGGGTCCAGCTCTCGGCCGCCCACGAGAAGGAGCACATCGACAAGGCCGTGGAGGCCTTCACCAAGGTCGGCAAGGAGATGGGCATCCTCTAATCCGTAATCCGCCTGCCTCTTTCCGGGCGGGGGCCCTCCCCCGCCCGGTTTCGTATCCTGGAATCCCACTTTCCGCCTGGCCCCGGAAAAAGGAGTCCCCTTGAAAATCGGCCTCTTCCACAGCTGGGAACTGACAGGTTCGGGGAGCAACGAATACGCCCGCTACCTGGGCCGGGCCCTGGCCGGCCTGGGCCACGAAGTCCACGTCTTCTGCCGGGAGCCCCGGCCGGAAAAGATCGGGGAGGCCCGGCGGGGCTTTTCCGGGGAGGGGGAGGGCCGGCCGAAAGAGGTCTTCCACCGCCCAGGGGAGGCGGCGGGGGTCGCCCTCCGCATCCTGCCCCCT
>CAYQBW010000443.1:0-3383 GCA_964415725.1 uncultured Planctomycetia bacterium | reverse complement strand
GTCCAGGTGGATCCACTCCTTTTTTGAAGGAAGGTGCTGTATGTCCAGGTTCGGCGCCCTTTTGGTTGCGATGTTGCTTCTCTTCCCGGCGGCGGCCCCCAGGGCCCAGGGGTTCCGGCAGGCCTTCAACGACGCCGCCTCCCTGGGCGACAGGGACGCCTTGACCAGGCTGATCACCAAGAAGCCCAACGAGGCCCTGATCTACGCCCGGAGCATGCTGGAGACCCTGGCCTCCAATCCCGACGACAAGACCACCAGGGACCGCTTCGACCTCATGAAGGAGGTCTTCGGCAAGGCCTTCAAGACCACCTTCCTGGAGCACCTGGAGAAGTTCTATACCGAGGGAGGGACGGAGGCGGTCTCCCGCTTCAAAGAACTCCTGGTGAAATACAACGCCGCCCTGGGCAGGATCCGGGCCTTCCAGAACGGCAAGGCCGACGCCTGGGGGGAGGCCTATTCCGCTTTCTCCCAGCTCGCCAAGGATTTCCAGGACCTGGGAGAGCTCTTCTACGCGTCCCAGTGCTATTACAACCTTTGGTATCTCCAGGACCGGAACCCCAAGGGCAAGGACAACGAAAAGATCTTCCAGATCCTGGGCAAGTTCGTGGAGCTGCGGAAGGCCTGGGACTTCAGGTTCGACCAGGCCTGGTCCAGCGGATGGAGGAGGTACCGGTTGCTGAAGGCCCTGAAGGACCAGGGGAAGAGCCTCAAGGGAGCGGGCTCGAAGCCGGGGGAAAAGAAGCCTTCGGCCCCGGAGCTCCGCTACGCGCCGGGCTCCAAGTGGATCCGGATCAAGGGGAATTTCAAGGCCTGGAAGCACTTCGACCAGGGGGTGAGCTCTTTTACGGCGGCCAGCCCGATCCTCTGGAGATACGTGGTCATCCAGGGGCTCTTCAAGCCGGGATCCGAGCTGGGGATCGGAAAGTTCTACGGCTTCGAGCCCGAGATTCACCTTCTCCGGATAAAGCCCAGCGACTACTACATGGACACGGACCTGGACGGAAAGCCCGACACGCGCCGGATCAAGCTCGGCGGCAAGCCCAGGCTTTGCGTCTTTCCCTTGAAGGTGGGCGGGGAAAAGACCAAGGGGGCGCTCTTCTTCTGGGTCGGCGGGAGCCAGGAAAACTTCGCCGGCGTTCCCGTCAACCTGGCGCCCACGGCGGGGCCCCATCCCAGGGCCACGATCTACTACCGTGGCGCCTCGGCCCTCGAGGTGGACTACCAGGGGCAGAAACTCCTCTTCATCGACGAGAACGCCTCGGGCGCCTTCGGCGACCCTCCCGTGGGGTTCTCCATGCCCCGCCACAAACCCTACGCGGTGATGACCACCGATTCCATGGTGATTCCCGGGGCCAAGGGTGTGGTGCCCTTCTCGGACTTCATCCAGCTCAAGGACGGGTTCTACAAGTTCAAGTTTTCCGGGATGACCGCCAAGCTCCGCAAGCTGGACATGTCCGCCATACCCCTGGGGACGTTGAAACTCGACTTCAAGGGCCCCCGTTCGGCCAGGCCCACCCATTTCATCGTGGGGGAGGCCACCATCTTTTCCGGGGCCGTCTTCGATCTCGCCGCCAATCCCAAGGGGGTGAGCGTTCCGGCGGGAAGATACAAGGTCATCGGCGGGTTGATCCTCAAGGGCAAGGGCGCCCGGGCCAAGGAGGTCTGCATCGCCGCCGGGAAGTCGCCGGTCTACGAGGTCAAGCCCGGCAAGGAGACGGTGGTCAAGTGCGGGGCGCCATACAAGCTGGACTTCAGTTACATGTCCATGGGCCGGAGCCTCCGCGTGGACGGGCTCTCCGTCAAGGTCTTCGGAAGGGGGGGCGAAGTCTACCTGGACATCTGGGAGGGGACGCCCCAGCCTTTTGTGTACGTGCGCAAGGGCGACAGGGGGAGCGGAAAGAAGGTGGGGCGCATGAAAGTCGCCAAGGGGGCGTCGGAACTCAACCTCTACATGCGCAACAAGCGTTCCCAAATCAAGCGGTTCAGCCTGGCCGACGCCATTTTCGCTCCCATGGATCTCACCGTGACCAAGCCTTACAGCGGGATCGTTCACGTCCGGCTGATCGAGCCCAGGAACAAGTACTTCGGAAAACTGGTCTCCGACTGGAAATAGGGGGGAGCGTGCTGGATATCCGGCTTTTCAGGGAGGATCCCGAAAGGATCAAGGAGGGCGCCCGCAAAAAGAGGTTCCCCAGGGACGGGGAGGTGGACAGGATCGTCGCCCTGGACGGGGAGATCCGGTCCATCCTCCCCGAGCTGGAGGGGCTGAGGGCCGAGCAGAAGCGGGCGGGAAAGGCCATGGGGAAGGCCTCCCCCGAGGAGAGGTCCGCCCTCCTGGAAAAGCAGAAGCACCTGAAGTCGCGGATCAAGGAATTGGAGGCGAAGAGGAAGTCCCTCGAGGAGGAGCTCGAGTCCCTCCTTCTCTTGATCCCCAATCCTCCCGACCCGGACGTCCCCGAGGGGGAGGACGAGGAAGACAACGTCGAGGTCCGCCGGTGGGGGGAGCCGCCTTCCTTTTCTTTCGAGCCCAGGGACCACGTGGAGCTGGGGGAGATGCACGGGCTCGTGGACTTCCAGAGGGCCGGGAAGATCGCGGGCTCCCGGAACTACTTCCTCAAGGGCAAGGCGGTGCTCCTGGAGGAGGCGATCCTGCGGTTCGCCCTGGACCACATGGTGAAGAAGGGGTTTACCCCCCTCGTCGTGCCCCTGCTTGTCCGGGACGAAGCCATGCGTGGGACAGGTTATTACCCGGGCGGCGAGGAGCAGGCCTACCGGGTGGAGAAGGACGGGCTCTCGCTGGTGGGGACCGCCGAGGTGCCGCTTACGGCCTACCACGGGGGGGAGATCCTCGCGGAAGAGGACCTGCCCGTCCGGCTCGTGGCCCGGAGCTACTGTTTCCGGCGCGAGGCCGGCACCTACGGCAAGGACACGCGCGGCCTCTACAGGGTGCACCAGTTCCAGAAGGTGGAGCAGGTCATCGTGGACGTGGCCGACGTGGAGCGCTCCAAGGCCCACCAGGAGGAGATTCTCAAGAACGCAGAAGAGGTCCTCCAGGCCCTGGGTATGCCCTACCGGGTGGTGGACGTCTGCGGGGGAGAGCTCGGGATGGGCCAGGTCCGGAAATACGACTTGGAGACGTGGATGCCTTCCCGCGGGAATTACGGGGAGACCCATTCAGCCTCCCGGTTCCACGAGTTCCAGGCCCGGCGCCTGAACCTCCGCTACAGGGACAAGGAAGGGAAGGTCCGCTTCTGCCACACCCTCAACAACACCGTCGTGGCGAGCCCCAGGATCCTGATCCCCCTTCTGGAGAACCTCCAGAGGGAAGACGGCTCCATCCCCGTCCCCGAGTGCCTCCACCCCTACCTGGACTTCACGGAGAT
>CAYQBW010000442.1:0-3388 GCA_964415725.1 uncultured Planctomycetia bacterium | reverse complement strand
CCCAAATCCCCCGACTCTTCTTAATTTTCCCCCTTCCCGTGGCCGATTTTACAGGTATATTTGCCACCATGTGGGGAAACAAACAGAGATTCCGCTGGCTGGGCGCCCGCCTCCCCGAACCCGGGAGACGGAGGATCGTGGTCCTCACGGGGGCCCGGCAGACCGGAAAGACCACCCTGGCCAAGAAAAAATGGTCCCACCTGGCCTACCTCAACCTGGACGACCTGGAGGAGAGGGCCCGGCTCAGGGAGGTGAGCGCCCCGAGCTGGGGCAGGACCATAGGCCCCGCCATCCTGGACGAGGCCCAGAAGGAGCCTTCCCTCTTCGAAAAGGTCAAGTTCGCCTACGACGGGAGGGATCTCGATTTCAGCGCCCTCCTGGGATCCTCCCAGATCCTTCTCTTGAAAGGCGTGCGGGAGACCCTTGCCGGGCGCGCCTTCCTCTACGAACTCTGGCCCCTGATGCCCAGCGAGGTCCGCACCGAAGCGACCCGGACTCCACCCTACCCCCTCCTGCACGCCCTGCTCACTTCCAATGTATCCCTGGGCCGTATTCTTGAAACCCGGCCGGAAGTTCTTCCAGGCCCCGAAGGAACCCTGCGCAGGGAATCCCTGGACTGGCTCGGCCGCTGGGGAGGGATGCCCGAACTTCTCAGGCTTTCCGAAGAGGACAGACACCTCTGGCTCAGGTCCTACCGCCAGACCTTCCTGGAGAGGGACCTCTCGGACCTGGCGCGCCTCTCCGACCTGGACCCCTTCCGGAAGCTCCAGGAACTGGCCATGCTCAGGACGGGAGGGCTCCTCTCCTACTCCGAGCTGGCCCGGGACGCCGGGGTCGGCGCCAACACGGTCCGCCGCTACCTGAAATACCTGGAGATCTCCTACCAGGTCTTCCTTCTTCCCCCGTGGAGGACCAATCTCACGAGCAGGCTGGTCAAGAGCCCAAAGCTCTACTGGATCGACCTGGGCCTTCTCAGGCAGGCCACCAGGCAGTGGGGGGAGCTAACGGGGGCCCTCTTCGAAACCCTGGTCGTCTCCGAAATCCACAAATGGCGCTCCACCATGGCCCTGGATCTCGGCCTTTTCTTCTACAGGACCCGGTCGGGGATGGAAGTAGACCTCCTGGTAGAAACGGCCGGCGGCATTCTCGGATTCGAGATCAAGGCCGCCAGGACCACCCGCCCCGGCGACTTCGGGCCCCTCCGCAGGGTGGCCGCCTCCCTGCAAGGCCGGTGGCTCGGCGGCGCCGTTCTCTACCGGGGCGAAACCCTCCGCCTCAAAGACCCCCAGTTCGATCTCTGGGAAATCCCGGCGCACCATCTCTTCTAACCCCCCGGAACCATCCCGGGCCGACGTTCCGGTGTAGGGGACGCCCCAGGGACGGCGCGCAGCGCCGGCCCGACGGTCGTCCCGCGGCGGAGCTTCTACTTGGCTTTCCAGGTCCTGAGGGCGCCCTTGTTGTTGTATCCGAAACCGTCGGCGCCCTCGAACACGACCGACCCGAAACGGTAGACGGCGGTCAGCGTCTTTCCGGCCCTCTCCACCCGGACGGGAAGGCCAAGGAGGTCGTAGACCTCCTTCTGGCTCATCCCGACCTTGAGCTGGGACCATCCGTCGGGGAGGGCGGCATGGGCGGCGGGTTGTCCTCCCTTTTCTTGGGCCGTGGCTGAACCCGCAGGTGCGCAACCGGTGACTCCAAGGCCCCCTAAACCTAGAATGGAGACCGCGGCGAGACTTGAAAAGAGCCTTCCGAACCTCATGGAAATTCCTTTCTCCTGGAGGAGGGGGATTGTATCGCCTCCTCCCGGGGATTTGAAAAGGGCACAGATTTTTTTTCAGGCCCCGGCCAAGGGATTGGGGATGATTCCGAATTCCCGGAACCACCCGGGCCGACGTTCGCCTGCGTCGCCTCCGGCGACGCAGGCTCCAGCGGCCCCTACACCCACGATGGGAACGTAGGGGACGCCCGAGGGGCGGCGCTTCGCGCCGCCCCGACGGTCGTCCCGCGCTGGAGCCCCGGAATTCCGGTGGATCCGGCCCTCAAGGCCTTCAGGGCCAGAGGATCTCCAGGCCCGGGCTCACGCAGAGGCCGGCCTTGGCCTTGGGATCCAGGAGGATCCACTGGAAGTAGAGCTTGGCCCCGGCCAGGAGGACCGGGTCGCCTGGAATTGGAAGGGGCATGTGGGCGGAGCCGCCCCCGGAGCCTGTGCCCCCCACGGCCAGGGCGGGGCCGATGGGGAAGAAATCGGTGAGAAGAGAACAGTCGCTCCTTCCGAAGGGAGCCAGGGAGAAGGGAAGGTTTACGCCCAGGCTCGGGGCGAAGCTCCTGGAAGGACCGGCCGCGAGGACCGCCGCCGACCCGGGCTGGGCCAGCATCAGCCAGATCGCGAAATTCTTGTTCCCCGGCAGGGGATCCCCGCCGAAGGAGAGGATGGCGGGGACGTATCCTCCCCCCCCGGGACACCCTTTCCCGTAATTTTTCACCTGGACGTGGTAGGAATAGGAAGCCCCGCCGGCCAGGGGGGTTCCGCCCGTTCCGGCCTTGCCGTAAAGGGGAGAGGAGACGTCCAGGAACTTCGGCGACGCCGGGTCCAGGGAGACGTAGGCCGGGTCGTAGGGGATCACCGAGGAGAGGGTCACCTTGGAGGCGCCGTTGCGGATGCCGTTTCCGCTCAAGGCGTGGGGCCCCTGCGTGACCAGGGCGCAATGGTCCAGGAGAACCGTGGTTCCCCGGGCCGTGTCGGCCACGTAGAGCGCCTCGAGCTTCCCCGCGGCGGGAGGCCCGGTGAAGATGCAGTCTTGGAAGGTCATCCGGTTGTAGTCGGCCAGGCTGGAGACGCAAACCGGCGAGGTGTCTCCGGCGGAATAACGGGCGTCGTGGAAGGTGCACCGCTCGGCCCTGACGGCCAGGGGGCTGGAGGATGTCCCGGGAGCGCGGTGATACCAATTGTACCGGGTATTGAAGGCGAAGATGCTGTCCTTCACCAGCCCCGCGGGGGTGAGGGTGAGCAGGCCCGCGTCGGTGGAGGCGCTCCCGTTGTGGTGGACCAGGCACCCCGAGATCGTGACCCGCGAGGCCGGAGCGTAGGGGGCGTCCACCAGGATTCCGCTTCCCTTGTTGTGGGCCACGACCACCCTCTCGCTCCCGGGACCGCCGTTGATCACCAGGTAGGAGTGGAGGCCGCTCCTGTAGGCGATTCCCTCGCCGTCGTTGTAGGAGACCAGGGTCTTTCCCTCGATCCGGACCTGGGTGCAGGCGGCGTTCAAGGCCACCCCCGGTCCCGCCCCCTGGGAGACCGTGAGCCCCCGGGTCTTCAAGGTCTGCCAGTTGCCGTCGCCCGCGCTGGAGACCGCCCGGAGCACCAGGACGCCCCTCTCGGCCCCGGACC
>CAYQBW010000441.1:0-3395 GCA_964415725.1 uncultured Planctomycetia bacterium | reverse complement strand
ACGACCGTCGGGACGGCGCGATGCGCCGTCCCTCGGGCGTCCCCTACGGCGTCCCCTACATGATTTTTTTTCGGTAATGTTCGACGGAGGCACCCATGCCGGGGGCGGAAAACATGCCTTTCTGGGGAACGAAGCGGCAATAATCGGGCGAGTAGATGGTTGCGCAGGAGGGATGGGATGCCTGGAGGGCCTTCCACTCTTTCCAGAGACGGTCGTAGTCCAGGATGGCAGGGACCATCCGGGCCTTGTCGTAGCGCCCCGACTTGTCGCCCAGCCACCCGAGAAGCATGACCTCCCAGCCCCTGTAGAAAATCCCGTACTTGATCCGCCCGTAGGTGCAGGAGGTCCGGACGTATTCCGTGGTCGCGGGATCCTTGAAATGCAGTCTCCGGGAAAGGGCCTCGATCTGCTCCCAGACAGCGGCGGCTTCTTTCTTTTCGGCCAGGGCCTCTTCGACCCGCTTTCTCCTGAACAAGGCCCGGAAGGTCCCTTTCAACCGGTTCACGCCCCCCATGTACTGGTCCCGCGTCCACGTGAGGGGCACCCCTGCGTAGGCGCAATAATGCCCTTCCAGCACACCCTCCGCGGAAAGGAGGCACAGCTTCCTAAAGAGAGCGGCCTCCGCCTCGCTCAGGCCCAGGCCCTCCACGGCGTATCGGTGGAAGATCTCCGCCTCGCTCTTTGCCGGCTCCAGGGCCCACCTGGAGAGGATCCGGGCGTTCAAGGCGCACCAGAACTCATTCTTGATGTAAGGCCCCCGCCAGCCGCCTCCCCGGCTCCAGGTCCAGATCCCGGCGAACCTGGGGTTTCCCAACAGGTCTCTCAGGCACTTGGGCCTGCCCGCCCCCCGGTATTCCGGAAACCCTTCGATCACGCCCCGGGCGATGTAGTCCGGGTGGGCTCCCTTTCCCTCGTATTCCCTCTGGCACTGGACCTCCACGATCTGCCTGTGCCTGCCGATCCCGATGGTGGGATTGAAGGGCAGGGTCCTCAGAAAATCCCCCTTGGTATGCTTGATGGAGAAAAACAGGTTGGGATGGGGTTGCACCGGGTCCGTGGCGGCCCGGTAGAACTTGGGATTGACGTGAAACCGGTTCCCGAAGTCCCAGGTCCGGTAGAAGATCTTCTTGTTCCGCTTGACGCAGACCTCCCGCCGCAGGATCTTCAAAAGGAGGGTGTGGTCCTCCGGGGACCGGACCGGGCTCCTCCCGCAGTGAAAAGGCGTATCCTGCAGGTAGGTTTCCCCAAACCGCAGCACCAGCCCGTCCAGCCCGGGAAAGCGCCGGAAGATCCCGTCGACCTGCGCTTCGACGATCTTCTGGACCATGGGGCGGTGGATGTTCCAGTCTCCGATCTCTTTTTTGTATTTCTTGTAGAGTGAAATGGGGATCACCAGGATGTCCGTAAAGGGATAGACGGCGATCCCCGCGGCGTGGGCCGCGGCGATCCCGGCCTTCACCCGGGCCGCCTCCTTGTCCATCCAGGCCCGGGCCTTGGATCCCCTGGGCACGGCGCCGGGGTCGAAGGAATCGAAGGGGACGGCGCACTGGACGAACCACCGGGGCACCTGGGCGTTGTATCCCCATTTTTTGAGAAACCGTGGATCCCGGAAGGCCGAGGGCTGAGGGGGCTCTCCCGGGTTGTCGTAGACCATGTCCAGCAGCAGGGAAAGGGGGCGTGCCGCCTTTCCCGCCCCCTGGGAAAGGGCTCCCGCGAAGGGCGAAAGGAGAAAGAGAAGAACAAGGAAGAGGGTTTTTCTCATAGACGGGCGTTCCCGGCCGGAAGACTTCGGTTTTTCATCCACTCCATTTCTCCAGGGTCTCCAGCATGGCCTGGAGGTTTTCGATGGGCGTCCCCGGCGAGACTCCCCCGCCCACAGAGAGAAGGACCGGGCCCGCCTCCCCGATCCGGTCCAGGAGTTTTCGCGTCTCCTCCGCCACCTCCCCGGGTTTTCCCCTGGCTACCAGGTCCAGGGGGGGAAGGTTGCCCATGAGCACGACCTTGGGCCCCAGGAGTTCCCGGGCCCTCTCGAGCGTCGTCTCGTGGGAGAAGTTGAAGACGTCCAGATCCAGGGCCGCCAGCAGGGGAAAGACTTTTTCGTTGGGCGTATCGTTGTGAAAGATACGGAGCTTTCCGGGGAAGGACTCGAAGACTTCTTTCACGTAGGGAACGGCGAAGGCCTCGGCGTCCCTGGGGCTCATCAATCCCACCAGGTCGTCCAGGACGAAGACCCCGACGGGATCCTCCATCCTCTCGAGCTGGGCCTGGAGCCAGCGGATGCAGAGCCGGGTGGTCTTCTCCAGGAGAAGGCGGGTCTTTTCGGGCTCCGTCTTGAGGGAAAGGAGGAATTCGGTGACTCCCAAAAGGTGGGCGGCCACCGCCAGGGGTCCCCGGGCCGCCGCCACCCGGGGGAGAAAATCCATCTCCGCCAGCCTGGGGGCCAGGCTCTGGTAGCGCCTGAGGATCAAGGGCATGAGACCGTCGCACTCCGGGTCCGGGACGGGAGCTTCCAGAAGGCCCTCCAGCCCTCCCGGGAAGGGATGGATGCCGGGGGGGCCCTCGTGGTTCCACTGGACGCGGCAGGCCCACCCGCTCGGCTCGGCGGCCATGCCGAACTCGATCCAGGCCCCGGGGAGAAAAACGGTTCCAGGCAAATCCTCGAGAAGCCACTCGTGGACGGCCAGCCAGACGCAGGGATCGAAGAAGAAATCCATGGCGTCCACGCCGCCGTAGCCCGGAAGCCAGGGGGAATCCACGATCAACGCGAGCATGGTCTCCCCCCTGGGGCGCCGCTCCAGGAAGTCGAGGAACTGCTGAAACGTCTCTTTGTAGGAACCCGCCGCCATGTTCGCCGCCTGGGACAAAAAGCCTCTTTCTCCCTCCTCACTTTCCGGAAAAGGCCGGGAAAAGAAAAAAGTTTCTCACTGGAACCGGATCTTCACAACTCCTGGTTCGGCCGAAAGCAGGATCCCAGCCGCACGCGCGGCGGGCAGGTCCGCCGCGGGGCGGGCCTGGTCCTCCACGGGCAGGAGGCGCGCTCCCGTCACCGAGAGGAGCTCGCGCCCCCTGGGCCGGACCAGGAGGGTCAAGGGTGCCCTGGGAGGAAGAGGGCCATGAAACCAGGAGGGATAGGAGATGCGGAGTGTCAAAGTGAGATCCGCCGGGTTCCAGCGGCACTCCTCCACCACCGCGGAGGCGGCCGAGAGGTGAGGTCCCGCCGGGCTTCCCGGGAATACTCGGATCCTGTATTTGCCGGGCTTCCTGGGAAGGAAGACCGTGCTTCCCTCGAAATAACTCCAGGGCCTGCCGTCCAGGAGAACCCGGGCGATCTTCACCCCCGCTTCCACGGAAGGAGCGAAGACGAAAGGCCCCGCCCGGAGCACCGCCGCCTCCAC
>CAYQBW010000440.1:0-3400 GCA_964415725.1 uncultured Planctomycetia bacterium | reverse complement strand
CTCCAGGAGGGGCTCCAGGTATTCCCTGAGATGGGGATAACGATCCAAAAGATCCGCCGCCGATTCCTTCCCCCCTTCCTCCTTCCACCCAGCGAAGACCTCCAGGGCCTCCTGGAGGAGCTTCATCCGGTCCTTCCTCTCGAAAGAGGGAGAATCACCCGGGATTCCCATGGGCAAGATTCCTTCCTGGAGCGCTAGGTGTTCGTAAGGGGAGGCGAAGGGTTTCGATCAGCTCGATAGATTATACCCTCATTCCTCCCGCCCGGATCAGGTCAGGGCCCCGCCCAGGTCCCCTTTTCTCAAGGCGTCCACCTTCCTGGAGAGCTTGGGAAGGGCCCGGCGGAAGCGCATCCGGGCCCCGCTCTCCCCGATCCCCAGGGACCGGCCGATCTCCTTGAAACCTTTTTCTTCGAAAATTCTGAGCACCAGGACCTTCCGGTCCGGGGGAGGAAGAAACTCCATGGCGAGCCGGATCCGGGCCTCTTCTTCGTTTCTCTGGGCCGCCTGGCTCGGCGTGGTGGGGGGGCGGACCCCCGGGTCCAGGCTGAGCAGGGTGTCCCCCGGCAGGGGCCTCTCCTTGTGGAGGTCCCTGCGTTTGGCCGTATACCAGTCGTACTTGTCACGCAGGACGTTCTCCACCACCTTTGCGAGAAGGGCCCGGAACTGGCCTTCCTTGGCGAGCAGGAAGCGGGGGCCGTACTTCAGGAACTCCACCATGGCGTCCTGGACGATGTCCATGGTCTCCTCCTTCTTCCTGAGGAAGGGGCCGAGCCTCTTCCGCACCCGGGCGGCCAGGAACGGGAGGTTCTTCTCCACCAGGAGGTCGAGGGCTTCCCGGTCGCCCTCGTTCCACCTCTGGAGGAGTTCCAAGGTTCTGTCTTCCATGGGCATCGGCCAAGTTTGCCTCGAAAGGGCAGGATGGAAAGCCCCGGTCCCGTCTTCTTTCCCGGGTCCGCCGGCCTTATCCTCGTGCCTCCCTCCGGGGAGGAAGACCACCAGGGAGGCCCCTCCATGAAGGAGGACTTGAACCGCCAAGAGGCCCGTTTCTGGGACGAACACGAGGAGAAGATCGGAGATCTCTACGCCCGGCCCCACGACTGGCGCTTCATCCCGCCTTTGGCGGACCGGATCGTGGGTCCCCGGCACAGGTACCTCAAAAAAGTCCTGGGACGACACAGGAAGGAAATCCACAGCCTCCTGGACATCGGCTGCGGCAACGGCTGGTTCTGCCACGCCTGCGCCGGGATGGGCATCCGGTCGCTGGGGGTGGACCTTTCCCCCAAAAAGATCGAAACCGCCCGGGCCGAGGCGGGACGAAAGGGTCTTGGGAACAAGTGCCGCTTCTTCGTGGGGGACGTGACCCGCTTCGATCCGGGTGAGAAGGTGGACCTGCTGGCCTCCAACGGGAGCCTCCATCACATCCCGGACCTGGAGAAGGAATTCCCCGGGATGGTGGAGAAGCTCCTCCGGCCGGGGGGGCTCATGCTCTTCTCCGAGCCGAACCACGAGGGCATGCCCCCGGGTCTCCAGCGTTTCCTGACCCGCCTTTCCAACAGCTCCCTTTTCGGCGGCTGGTTCGACAAGGAGTTCTACGCCCAGGTCGCCGGGGAGGGAGGAGGCCAAACCCAGGGAGGTTTCGACCTCCGGGGAGAGAGCCCGGCGGGCCTGGAGTTCGCCGGCGCCCACCGGACGGTGGGGGAAGTCCTGAAGGGACTCGGCTACAACCTCCTGGAAGAACGCTACTTCCACCTCTTCGCCGGCCACATGGCCAACGCCTTCTACGTCTTCATGAAGCCCCGGGCCGTCAAGCTCCTCTTCCGGGCCCTCCTGCCCGGCCTGGTGCTCCTGGACACCTGGATGTGCCGCTCCCCCCGGTTCTCCCGCCACGCCGAGGAAGGAGTCTGGTTCTTCCGGGCCTGACCAGGACTCGAACGCCTCTGAGGAGGCACTTGCAAAGCTGGATGAAACCCAGCTAGACTTTTCCCTTCAAGACGGTTTCCAGTGGAGAAGGGACCGCCGCGACACCCGGGGAAGACTCGGGACTCCTTCCCGCCTTTTCCAGGGCGCCCGCTCCCCCTCCTCCCCAGAGAAAGGAGACGCGCCATGGTTTCCCGCAAGACCGGAATCCTCCTTTTTTCCCTCCTTTCCCTCCCCCTCTGTGGGAGCGCCATCCCCCAAAAGGCGGCCAAGACCCCTACGGCGCCCCTCCAGGGGGCGGCCCGGCCCGCGCGCAGGTGGATCGTCACCTTCAAGAAGAGGAATTTCGACCTCTCCGAATACAGGAGGGCCCGCTACCGGGGGGCTTCCCCTGAGACCGTGGACCGGATCGTGCGGGGCCTGGAGAAGGAGGCCCGCCGTGACCAGGAGGACTTCACGCGGTTCGTGGAGAGCCTGGGAGGAAAAGTGGTTCTCCACCTCTGGCTCATCAACGGCTGCGTGGTGGATCTTCCCCCCGGCGCGGCGGACAAGGTCCGCTTCCGGGACAATGTCGACCGCCTTGAGCCGGACAAGAAGGAAAAGCCCCTCATCTATCGCTCCACCGACAGCCGGAACCACAACTCGGACAAGGTCAACAAGACCCTTGGGATTACGGGGAAAGGCCTTTCCCTGGCCTTGATCGACACCGGAATCGACGTGGATCACGCCGGGTCCGGAAGACCTCACGCCGCTTTCTTTCAAAGGGGCAAACTCGGCGGGGGTCCGGGGATCAAGGGAACCCGGATCCTGGGCGCCTTCGGAATGGCCCACCCCAACGACACGGACGACCTGGACGGCCACGGGACGGCCGTGGCGTCGGTCGCGGCGGCCTGGAAATGGAACTCTACATCCATCTCCGACAACGGCCACGCCCCGGACGCGGGGATCGTCTCCTACAAGATCACCTTCGGGACTTCGGGGTACGCCTTCACCAGCAACATCCTCAAGGCATTCCAGCAGGTCGCCGCCGACGCGACCAAGTTCCACATCGCGGCCGCCAACTACTCCTTTTCCGGCGACCCGGACCCGACCGAATCGGTCCAGCAGGCCATGGACTCCCTGTGTTTCAATGGAAACGTCCTGGTATGCGTGGCGGCGGGCAACTCCACCAGTTCCACCGTAGACAGCCCTTCCTGCGCCAACGGCCTGGCCACGGGGGCGACCTGGATCGACCTCAAGAAAGTGACCTCCTTTTCCTCCCGGGGCCCGCTCTACCGGAGCGGCGGGCGCTTCTACCCAGATCTCTGCGCATGCGGGAGGAACGTGACCATGGCGCTGAGGGACAAGGAGTGGGGGGAGGACGTGGCGAGCGGGACATCTTTCGCGAGCCCGCAAACCGCCGGGGCGGTCCTCCTGGTGCGAAGCGCCAACAAGAAACTCACGGCCCTGGACGCCAAGGCGATCATCCTCAACACCCTGGAAG
>CAYQBW010000439.1:0-3407 GCA_964415725.1 uncultured Planctomycetia bacterium | reverse complement strand
CCCCAGGGCCACCCCCCCACCACTTCCACGTGGAGGACGTCCCGGCGGCAGAAGTCGCTGAGGGTCAAAGCGGAGATTCCCGAGGAAACCCCCACGAAGAGGTCGCACCTGTTGTAGAACTCCGCGTTGAGCCGGAAAGGCTCCCTGCACCAATAGGCCTTGGGATAGCGCTCCTTGAAGGCGCCCAGGAAGGAGGGCCTGTTTCCCGAGGTGAAGAGAAAGACCGGGGAGAGAGGTTCCAGGATCTCCACCAGGTCGAAGGCGAAGTCCTCCTCCCATATGGATTGGTCCGAGAAGAATTCCACCTCCACCAGGACCTTGGGGCCTTCCGGGAGGGACCGCCAATACCGGTCGGCCTGGGACTTCTCCTTTTCCGAGAGGCGAAGGACGAATTCGAAGGGAACCGTCCACTCCAGGCCCGCCGCATCCCGGACCGCCTCGAAGACCGTCCTTCCCTTGTGGACCTCCGGGTTCATGTAGGCCGCCGGGGTGAAGAAGCGCGTCCAGGGCCGAAGGTCCCGGAGCCTCTCGATCTCCCCGTCCAGTTCCATGGGGTCCCCCTCCAGGCCGATCACCTCGTCCACGTGGGGATTCCCGTCGAGAAGCTCTTCGTATGCTTTCGAGGTATACCAAACGATCCGGCAACCCGGTTCGTCCGCCTTGAGCTGGCGGGCCACGGGGGTGGCCGCCAGCACGTCCCCCCGGTTGTGGAAGACGGCGATCCCGAAAAGGCTCCCCCCGCTCATTCCAGGAACTCCATCATCATTCCGCAAAGCTCCCGGAACCCCACCCTGGGGGACCACCCCAGCCTCCGGATCAAGTCCGGCCGGGAGACGAGCCTTTCGTATTCCGGCCTGAACCCCTCCTCCTGGGAAACGAACTTCCTCCAGTCCAGGCCGGCCCGGGAAAAGCACGCCTCCACCCACTCCCCGATGGTATGGGCCTCCCCCGAGCCGATCACCGCCTCGAAGGCCTCCTCCTGGCCCAGGAGGACGAGAACCGCCTCGGCGACGTCGCCGGCGAAGTTCCATTCCTTGGCCACGTCCAGGCTTCCCACCCTGAGGATCTCCTGCTCTCCCCGGGCGATCCTCCGGACGGCCCGGACCACTTCCACGCTGTTGTGCCCCTCCCCCCGGAAGGGGCTCTCGAAGTGGAAGAAGTAGCCCACGTAGACCTTGAGCCCGAGAGACCTGTAGTAGCGCGCCGCCTCCACGGCCTGGATCCGGGCCAGGGCATAGGTGGAAGCGGCGCGGAAGGGAGTCTTCTCGTCGATGGGCCCGCCGGTGTTCTCGAACTGCAGCCCGCTTCCGGCCAGGAAGACCTTGGCCCCGGGCCTGTGGCGGCGGACCGCCTCCAGAACGTTCAGGCTTCCCCTGACGATGGTGTCGTGGTGCAGGAAGACATCCTCCTCCCTCGTGGTGGACCGGGCCGCCAGGTTCACCACCAGGTCCGGCCGGAACTCTTCGACCAAAGCCGAGACGGCGGAAGAGTCGGCCACGTCCAGGGACCTGGGCCGGCTGGACCTGGAGACGCCCGTCACCAGGGCGCCTTCCCGCCGGAGGCGCTCCTCCAGGTAGCGGCCCAGCTGGCCCGTGGAACCCAGGATCAGGACCTTCACGGCGCCTTCTTTCGGAGGACCAAGGTAGCGAAGGTATAACGCACACCGCCGTATTCGAAGTCCGGTTCCGGGCACTCCCAGCGCGGCTCGTCCACCGGCTCCAGGCCCGGAACGAGAGGAAGGAGTTCTTCCAGGATGTCCTCCCTCGTGTAGAGCCTGTAGTCCTCCCTGGGAAGAGGATCACCGGGCCGGAAACCCTCTTTGAAATCCATGGTGAACAGGGCGAATCCTCCCGGCGCCAGAAGTTCCTCCACCCGCGTGAGAAAGATCCCGTCGTGCCTGACGTGTTCCAGCACGGAGGTGGCGAAGACGATGTGGTAGCGCCCCCGGGCCTCGGGATGGGAGCGGTAGAACCCTTCCAGGTCCTGGTTGAGGAGGGGATCGATTCCTTCCACCCTGTATCCCAGCTTCAAGAGGGCCTCGAAGGCCGTGTCCTCCCGGCATCCCACCGAGAGGATCCGGGGAGCCTCGAACCGGGAGGCCAGGAATTCCACGGCGTCCAGCATGAAGGCCTGTTGGACGTTGGCCTCGGGAATCTTCCGCTTCATCGTCTCCGGGACCAGGGCGAAGAGCCTCTCCACCTGGGGAGCCAATTCCTTGCGCGCCTTGGCGTCCAGGACCCGGTTGAACCCCTCCGCCAGGCAGACCGGCCGGGCCAGGAGGGCCAGGCCCCCTCCCCCTCCGGCGGCGGCCTCCTCCCCGGTTCTTACCCCCCGAGGGCCAAGGACGGCGGAAGGTTCCTCCCGGCCCGGAGACCGGAATTCCTTCTTTTCTGCCACCCCGAAAACATGGTCGAAGATCCTGTCGTAGGCTTCCGCCGCCTTTTCCGGCGTCCATGCCCGCTTGAACCTTCCCAGGGGTGCCGTTCCGGCGGCCAGGATCTCCCTGAGAGAGCGGTGCTCCACGCAGATCTCCTCCCACGCCGGCGAGAGATGGCGGAACATGGGACACCGGGTGATCGCCAAGGGCCGGTCCACGGCGAGGGCGTAGTCGGGAACGCTGGAAATCCCCCTCTTCTTGTGGGTGTGGTAGAAGAAAGCGTTCAACGAGTTTCCCGCCAGGAAGGCCAGGAGTTCCTCCCGGGAGAGGAAATCGTGGCCCGCCTCCAGGCGCACGCCGCTGCCCTCCAGGATCTTCCGGCATTCCTCCACCCTCGCCCGGGCTTGTTCCCCCTCGGGGTCGATGAATTCCGAAAAGGGGATGTGCAGGCGAAGGACCGCCTCGGGGAACTCCTCCCTCACCCGGGCGGCGAGATCGGGAAAGCCCTTGTCGGGGAACCCGAAGCCGAAACTTCCGATCACGGGGACTTCCGGCTCCCGGACCTCTCCCCGGAAGGAGGGAATCACCCGCGGGGTGCTGAAGACGATCGGGTTGGCCGTGACGAGCGAGGGATCGGGCGCCACGTAGTAATCGAAGACGTCTGGGCAGGCGTGGTCGGCCTCCGCCTGGGTCACTTCGTGGAGGATGCCCACGTGGGGAAGAGGGATCTCGTGCACGAAAGTCCCCGAGACCCAGGGCATGGTGAGGGGGTAGTAGTTCCAAAGGACCGCCCTGGGGCGGTGGCGCTCCAGGGCGGTCATGAGGTCCCCCGGGGAACCGCACTCGACGTAGATGTATTCCCTCTTCTTCGAACACCCCAGGGCTTCCGCCAGGTCCAGGCCGAACTGGTGGATCCCGCAGGCCTTCTGCGGATGGGAGACAAGGAGGATCCTGTCCTTTTCCCCGGCCCGGACCTCCACCGGGCCCCTTCTCTCCCCGGCGGGAAGCAGGACCGGCTTCTCCCCCACCT
>CAYQBW010000438.1:0-3411 GCA_964415725.1 uncultured Planctomycetia bacterium | reverse complement strand
CTGCAAGGTGCCGTAAAACCTCAACCCCCTTTAGGCGGGGCAAGTATTCGGAGGGGGAGGGCGTCCTAGCCAAGGCTAGGACGGACTACAAGTCTCAATCCCCTTTTAAGCGGGGCAAGTATTCGGAGAGGGCCCCCTATCGTCTCCCTTTCAGGTACCGCACCGGTCTCAATCCCCTTTTAAGCGGGGCAAGTATTCGGAGCGCTCTCTCCTTTTCTGACGCTCCTCTCAACCTCTTCTGTCTCAATCCCCTTTTAAGCGGGGCAAGTATTCGGAGGGGGCAAGCGATCCCGGCTCGGAAAACTTATCGAAATTCTTAAGTCTCAATCCCCTTTTAAGCGGGGCAAGTATTCGGAGCCAGGGAGATCTTCCAGGCGGCCGAACTCCCGGAACTGACGGAAGTGTCTCAATCCCCTTTTAAGCGGGGCAAGTATTCGGAGAGGCGAACGTCTCGAGGAGTACCCCGAGATCCCTTTCAGAGAATGTCTCAATCCCCTTTTAAGCGGGGCAAGTATTCGGAGAGGGAGGTGCCCTTCCACTAGGCCACAAGGAGGGCCAAAGTCTCAATCCCCTTTTAAGCGGGGCAAGTATTCGGAGGCAATTCTAAAGGAGGCAAACATGGAAACCGCAACGTCTCAATCCCCTTTTAAGCGGGGCAAGTATTCGGAGAGGGTAGCCCTAGGTCTTTTGTTGTCAAGGGTTTTGGGGGCGATTTCGCCAACCTACCCCCTTTTTGGAAAAAAGGGGGTGTCCCAAATTGGGGCAAATGTTGTAAGTTCCTGGGAATGAAGAGGATAGGGAATCGCCAACCTCCTGGAGGGGAAATTGCTAAAGTATTGGAATTCAAAGGCTTAGAAATTGTTACTTCCAGGTAACTGGGTTGGCGTTGAGGTTGGCGATACCGGAGGGTCTCGATACGAGCCAAGTCCCGTCCTAACTGGCTCGAGGCTCACCTCTGTTTTTAGGTTTCCCGCTGAGTCTGTGGTTCAGGGAAGCGTTGAAATGCGAAGTTCAACCTCCCTCCGGAAAGGGCGGGCAAGGGCCAGGTGGGCCCGCGCTGCCCCCTCCAAGGGAAGGTGCGGCGGGACGAGGGTATGCGGGAGGGCGGACGCCCAAACCCTGTCCTCAGAAGAGAAACGGCCCGTTTTGGGTTCGATCCTGGGGCGCTATCTTGATAGAGGCACTGATTTGTTTGGGAGGTTCATTGACGGGGAGTTTGTTTTAACTTCTGGTTCCATCGCGGGACGACGTTCGGGCGCCTTCGGCGCCCTCCGGCGTCCCCTACGCGGATGTTTGGGGGTCATCGCGGGACGACCGTCGGGACGGCCTTCGGCCGTCCCTCGGGCGTCCCCTACAGTCCCCCGCGCGTGCCCTACACGCCTTTTCGGGAGAGGACGACCCGGATGGTCTTGAGGATGATGGTGATGTCGAAGAGGATCCCGATGTTCTTGATATAATAGAGATCGTATTGGAGCTTTTCCCGGGCGTCTTCCACGGAGGAACCGTAGGGATAGTTGATCTGGGCCCAGCCGGTGATGCCGGGCTTCACGGTGAGGCGCTGGGCGTAGTAGGGGATGACCAGGCTCAATTCCTGCACGAAGAAGGGGCGCTCCGGCCTGGGCCCCACGAAGGACATCTCCCCCTTGAGAACGTTCCACATCTGGGGGATCTCGTCGATCCGGGTGGCCCGCAGGAACCGCCCCACCCTGGTGATCCGGTCATCCGCTTTCTTGGCCCAGACCGGGCCGGAGTGCTTTTCCGCGTCCACCTTCATGGACCGGAGCTTGTAGATCCAGAAGGTCTCCCCGTCCTGGCCCACGCGGGGCTGCTTGAAGAAGATCCCCCCCGGCGAGTCCAGCTTGATGGCCACCATGGAGGCCAGGAGGATGGGGCTGGAGAGAACCAGGGTGGCCAGGGAGAAGATTACGTCCAGGAGGCGTTTCACCGCCAGCACCATGCGGGTCTTGCGGAATCCTTCCCCGAAGATCAGGTAGGAAGGCCTGAGAGACGTGACGCTGATCTTGCCCGTCACTCTTTCGTAGATGGATTCCAGCTCCTCCACGATCACCCCCGAGAGGCGGCAGTCCAGGAGTTCCTTGACGGGCAGGGACCCGCGCCGGTCTTCCAGGGCCACGATCACCCGGCTCACCCGGTTTTCCCGGGTGATGGCGGGAAGGTTTTTGGGAGATCCCAGGTAGGGGACCGGGTTGTGGGGGGACTTTTCCTTGGGGGGAGCCCCCACCATGCCGACGACCTGGTATCCCGTATCTCCCCTTTTCTCGATCTCTTCCACCAGGTCCCGGGCCTGTTTTCCCGTTCCCAGGACCAGGATTCTCTCCCCGAGTTCCCACTTGTAGAAAAAGAAATGGAGAGCCAGACGCCAGGCCAGAAGGAAGAGGAACCCCACCAGGACCAGGCCGATGAGTTTCCAGGTCCCTTGGGAAAACGTACGGGTCGTCCGCCCGAGAGGCACCACCTTGGTGACGATCACCCCGGGGAAATGGAAGAGCGAGGGAAAGAGCAGGACCAGCACGGCCAGGGTGAGCAAGGTTGCGCCGGCGGCGTTGATCATCCGCTGGGGCAGTTCCCTGCGGTTGGCCGAGAGTTTCCAGTCGTAGAGGTCGTTGTAAGAGAGGGCCACCTGGCAGAGCACCGTCACGGCAAAGGCAGAGACGGCCAGTCCAAGGAACTCGGAACTCCAGGGAGGAGGAAAGCTGGTTCGGTTCGGGAGCAGGTGGCGTACCGCCAGGTCTCCCCGGAGCCAGGCCTCTTTGAAGAGCCACCAGGACGCTCCGTAGAGCCATGTGAAGAGGATGGCCGTCTCCGAGAAGAGGAGGAGGGCCTTTCTCTTCGGCACGAATTGGCGGAACATCCGGATCATGAGCCAGGGGTTCCCGGGTTCCCGGGCGGCCTCCCTGGGACCGCCCGTTTTTTTTCTGGTCTGATGTCTCTATCGATTCTGGGGGGGGCTCCAGGTGAGTTTCCCGGCTCTCCAGCCCAGGGGTCCGGAATTCTACCCTGACCAGGCCCCTTGAAACATCCGGGCCTGGATCAAGGAAGGAGTCGGAGGTCCCGGAAGACCCGGACCCGGGGTGGGGAAGAGGGGGAGAAATGGACCGTAACGAGATCCAGCCTCACCGGGACGGTCCGGTTCTTGAAAAAGGGAGAGAAAAACCGGGCCCCGAGACGAAGCAACCTTTCCGCCTGGGAAGGCCGGAAATTGACCTCCGGGCGGAAGTCTCCCCAGGCGGACTTGACCTCCACTACCACGGGTCTCCCCCCTTCCCAGGCCAGGAGGTCGGCCTGGTGGTGTCCCAGGCGGAAGTCCACGGCCACGATCCTGTAACCCAGCCGTTCCAGGTAGGCCCGGGCCACTCGTTCCCCCCGGCGGCCCAGGGAGGCACTTTGGGG
>CAYQBW010000437.1:0-3428 GCA_964415725.1 uncultured Planctomycetia bacterium | reverse complement strand
CTCCCCGCCCCCGGAAGTCTCCTCCTCCGCCTCTTCCGGGACGACCCGGCTCGCGGAGACGACCTTGTCCCCCGGGGCGAGGCGCATGCACCGGACGCCCTGGGTGTCCCTTCCGATCAGGGAGATCCCTTTTACGGGGATCCGGACGGTCATCCCCTTGGTGGTGAGGATCATCACCTCGTCCTCCTCGGAGACGGCCAGCAGGTTGACCACCCGCCCGTTGCGCTTGGTGGTGCGGATGTTGATGATCCCCTTTCCCCCCCTGTGGGTGACCCTGTATTCGGAGAACCGTGTTCTTTTGCCGTAGCCTTGTTCGCAGATGGTGAAAAGGGTGGTGTTTTCCTTGGGGATGACCAGGTCCACCACCTCGTCGCCGGGCCTCAGGGTGATGCCCCGGACCCCCCGGGCGGGGCGCCCCATGGGGCGGACGTCCCGGCAGGAGAAGCGGACGGCGTAGCCCTCGGCCGTGCCCAGGATCACTTCCTCCTCGTCGCCCACCAGGGCGGCGCCGATGAGGTGATCCCCGGGGTCCAGGGTGATGGCGATGATGCCCCTGCGCTTGGGCCGGGAGAAGGCCTCCAGCTCGGTGCGCTTGACCACGCCCTGGCGGGTGGCCATGAAGACGTAGCGCCCCGGCAGGAATTGGCCCACGGGCAGGATGGAAGTGACCCTCTCCTCGGGGGACTGGAACTCCAGGACGTTGGCCATGGCCCGCCCCCGGGCGTTCCGGGCGAGGACGGGCAGTTCGTAGACTTTTTTCCAGTAGACCTTCCCCTGGTCGCTGAAGAAGAGGAGGTAGTCGTGGGTGGAGGCCACGAACAGGTGCTGGAGGAAGTCCCCCTCCTTGGTGTCGGCGCCGGTCACGCCTTTGCCCCCGCGGCCCTGGCGGCGGTAGGCGTCCAGGGGGGTGCGCTTGATGTAGCCGTTCTTGGAGACCGTGACGGCCATTGCCTCCACGGGGATCAGGTCCTCGTCCAGGAAGAGGCCCTCGCCTTCCTGCTCGATGATTTCGGTGCGGCGCTTGTCCCCGTAGCGCTTCACCATGTCGGCCAGGTCGGCCTTGATGATGTCGTGGACGAGGCGCACGTCGGCCAGGATGGCCCGGTAATGGGCGATCTTCTCCTTGAGTTCCCTCCACTCGGCCTCGAGTTTCTCGATCTCCAGGCTGGTGAGGCGGGCCAGGCGCATGTCCAGGATGGCCCGGGCCTGGATTTCGGTGAGCTGGAACCGCTCCATCAGGCGGGTCCTGGCGGTTTCCACGTCGGGCGAGCCCTTGATGATGGCCACCACCTCGTCGATGTTGGCCACGGCGATTCTCAGCCCTTCCACGATGTGGAGGCGTTCCTCGGCCTTGCGGAGCAGGAAGCGGGTCCTGCGGCGGATCACCTCCACCCGGTGGTCCCGGAAGGCCTCGAGCAGTTGCTTGAGGTTGAGAAGCCTGGGGCGCCCCCGGTCGATGGCCAGGTTCTGGATGGTGAAGGTCTCCTGGAGGGGGGTGTACTTGAAGAGGCGGTTCAGGGTGACCTGGGCGTCGTCCACGCCCCTCTTGAGCTCGAAGATGAGGCGCATGCCCACCCGGGAGGAGGATTCGTCCCGGATGTCGGCGATGGTGTCGATCCGCCCGTCCTTGACGGCGTCCTTGACCTTCTCGGTGATCCGGTCCTTGCCGACCTGGTAGGGGATCTCGGTGACCACGATCTCCAGGCGGTTCCCGCGCTCCACCACCTCCGTGCGGGCCCGGACGTTGAGGTGGCCCCTGCCCGTGTAGTAGGCCTTACGGATCTCCGCTTTTCCAAGGATGATCCCGCCGGTTGGGAAGTCCGGGCCGTGGACGTGCTCCAGGAGTTCCTCGATGGTGATCTCCGGGTTGTCGATCAGGGCCGCCAGGGCGGAGGCGATCTCCCCCAGGTTGTGGGGGGGCAGGTTGGTGGCCATGCCCACGGCGATCCCCGAGGAGCCGTTGCAGAGCAGGTTGGGGAACTTGGAGGGGAGCACCACGGGTTGCATGCGGGTTTCGTCGTAGTTGGGGACGAAATCCACGGTCTCCTTGTCCAGGTCCTCCAGCATGTCCATGGCGGGCTCGGCCATGCGGGCCTCTGTGTAACGCATGGCCGCCGGGGGATCCCCGTCGATGGAGCCGAAGTTGCCCTGGCCGTCCACCAGGGGGTAGCGCATGTTGAAGTCCTGGGCCAGGCGCACCAGGGTGGGGTAGATCACCCCTTCCCCGTGGGGATGGTAGTTGCCCGATGTGTCGCCGGCGATCTTGGCGCACTTGCGGTACTTGGCCCGTGGCCCCAGGTGCAGGTCGTTCATGGCGACCAGGATGCGCCGCTGGGAGGGCTTGAGGCCGTCCCGCACGTCGGGGAGCGCGCGGGAGTAGATCACGCTCATGGCGTAGTTGAGGTAGGCCTCCTTCATCTCCTTCTCGATGAAAAGAGGCTTCACGGGGGCGACCTTCTTTTCTTGGGGCTCGGAGGTCATGGTTTCGGCGTTCCTCGCAACCCGGGGGCCTTCCTTCTTCCTCGCGGGTAGCCATCTGGGGCAGCCTTTGATTATGGTGTTCTCGCGGGCAGGAAGCAAACGAACTTACCAGGAGGCAGGCATGGCCGAGGAACGTGGAAGGGGGGGGGAAGGGCTTCCCAGGGACGTGGCGATCCTTTGCGTGGGCCGGGAACTCCTCAAAGGCAACACCCTGGACCGGAACGCCAACTGGATGGCCCGCAGGATCGAGCCCCTGGGGCTGAGGTGCTGGCGGTTCTCCACGGTGGACGACGTGGAGGAGGAGATCGGCCGGGAGGTCCTCTGGATCCTGGAGAGGGGAACCCGCTTCCTGGTGACCACGGGGGGCCTGGGGCCGACCTTCGACGACATGACCCTGCGCTCCATCGCCCGGGCCCTGGGTCTCCCCCTGGAGGTCCATCCCCAGGCGGAGGCCTGGGTCCGGGAGGCCTACGCGAAGCTCTACGAGGAGGGCCTCACCTCCACGCCCGAGATGACCCCGGGCCGGCGGAAGATGGCCCTCCTTCCCCGGGGGGCCCGGCCCCTTTCCAACCCCCTGGGCGCGGCCCCGGGCATGGCCCTGGAGTGGGAGGGGACGACGATCCTCTCCTTCCCGGGGGTTCCCGAGGAGATGCAGGCCATGTTCCCCCTCCACGCCGAGCCCCTCTTCCAGGGCAAAGAGGGGAAGAACCTGGTCCGCCGGGAGGTGGAGATCGTCTGGCCCGGAAAGGACGAATCCCTGATCGAGGAGCATGTGCGGGCCGTCACGGCCCGTTTTCCGGGGCTCTACGTCAAGAGCCGGGTCCGTGGGACGGGCCGGGGCGTCACCATCCGGCTCACCCTCTGGTGCGAGGGGGAGGACGAGGGAGAGGTGGAGAGGATCCTGGCCGAGGGGGCGGCGGAACTGAAGAGGCTCCTGGGCCTGGAAT
>CAYQBW010000436.1:0-3443 GCA_964415725.1 uncultured Planctomycetia bacterium | reverse complement strand
CCGGAGAAGGTGATCCCCCGGGCCTTCGTCCTGGCCCTCTTCTTCCTGCCCCCCGGCGTCACTCTCTTGATCCCCGGCCCCATTCCCGCCCTGGACAAAATGGGAGCCGTCTCCTTCCCGGCCCTGCTTCTCCTGGTGGTGAGCGGAAGGCAGGTGGTGCGGTTGCGATGGAACCTGTGCGATACCCTGGGGGCGCTCTTCGTGCTCTCCCTCGTTGTCTCCAACCTGGTCGCGGGAAAAGGGGTCTACGCCGCGGGAAGCCGGCTCGTCTCCATCCTGGTCCAGTATTTCGTCCCCTACCTGGCGGGCCGGATCTGGCTGGGAGAAGAGGAAGACCTGGAAGACTGGCTGCCCTTCTTCTTCGCCCTGGCGGCCTTCTACGTCCTTCCCATGGCGGCCGAGTTCTTCCGCGGTCCCTTCCTGGCCCATGCGGTCTACGGACTTCCCCAGGGACCCACGCCCGGGAGGTTCGGTTTCTTCCGCCCCCGCGTCTTTTTCTATACTCCTCTCTTTTTGGGAGCCCTCATGACCTTGATTTTCGGGTTGAGCCTGGCTTGGAGGTCCAGGCTCAGGGAAAGGGGTGGGGACGAAGTTTCCTGGCTTCCCTTGCAAATCCCTCTTTTCTTCCTGGCCGTTCTCATGTCCCTGAGCAGGGGACCGATCCTGGGGGCGGCCATCATGCTCGGTTTCTTCTACTTTTTCCGGGAGAGAGTCTGGATTCCTTCGGGTCTCCTCGGCCTGGCGGGTGTGGTTCTCTTCCTGTGGATGGTCCTGGGGGGAAACGCCTGGAAAGTCTCTTCCTTCCTCGGCCTGGAGGGAGGAGAGCTCTCCAAGACCCTGGCCTACAGGTTCCTGGAAGTGGACACCTATTCCCCCTTCGTCCGCCAGGCCCTCTGGTTGGGCTGGGGAAACCCGATCCCGCGGGACGCCTGGGTTCCCATCATCGACGGAACCCTTCTCCTGGTGGTCATGGAAGGAGGACTGGTCGCCCTGGGCCTTTACGTAGGTTGGATCCTCTCCATGATCAGGAGAGTCGTCTCTCCCGAGGCGGATCCTTTCGCCCTCCGGCCTCTTCTCGGCGGGATGCTCGCCGCCCAGACGGGATGGCTGCTCTTTACCGCCTGGGGGGACGCCTTCATCACCCCCTTCCATCTCTTCCTGGCCGGCGCCTTCGTTTCCAGGGAGGCGGGAGCCTTCCGGGGAGAAGAAGATGACTTCCCCCCTGATGGGGTCAGAACAGGGCCCTGATGGGCCCTGGAAGTGAGTGGACCACGTCGTTCATGACGATTCCGGCCAGGGGTTTTTCGAGGTGCCTGATGGTCTTGACGGACTGGCTGATCGTCTCGAGATGGGTCTTCCTGGCGCGGACCACGAGGACGGCGGCGTCCACCCCCTTCAGGAGGTAGTGGGCCTCCGCGGCCAGCCCCAGAGGGGGGCAGTCCAGGATCACCGCGTCGAAGAGTTCCTCCAGCCGGTCCAGGACTTCCTCCAGTTTCTCCCCCGGCGGATATCCACTCCCCGCGTCTTCTCTTCCCGCGGGAAGGACGCTGAGTCCCCTTGGATCCAGGAGGTGGACCGTCTCGTCCACCGGGACCTCTCCTTCCAGGACCTCCCGGAACCCCGGGCCTTTCTTGAGGCGGGGGAGGAGCCTCCCCAGGACGGGCTTGCGCAGGTTGGCTTCCACCAGGCACGCCGATTTCTGGAGCCCGTAGACCAGGTAGCGGGTCAAGGCGATGGCCGTGGTGGTGGACCCCTCCCTGGAAGTGGAGGAAACGACCCCCACCTTTTTCCAGGGAGCGCCTGTCTTTTCGGAAAGAGTGACGATATGGGCCCAGAGCTGGGCCATCTCGTCCTGGAGGACCGTGTCCACCTGCGACTTCCCCGGCTCCAGGAGGAGGATCTTTTCCGGTTTCATGGTCTCAGTCCCACCCCAGGTTCCTTGCCCGAATGAACCTTCGGATCGATCCCTTCCGCAACCTGGGAATGGAGGCGGGCACCTCCACCCCGAGGAGAGCGGTGATCTGGGCGCCCCGGTTCACCTTGGTGGAGACCCTGAAGAGGATCATGATGAGGGGGCACAGGAAGATCAGGACTCCGAAGAAACCGGCCAGGATGTATTTCCCCCGGACGGGGCCCTCTTTTTTGGGTTCGAAGGAAGGGGTTTCGATCACCTTCAGGTTGGAGAGGCCCAGGGCGTCCAACTGCCGGGAGATCCGGAAATTCTTCACCCTTTGCTGGAGGACCGTCTTCTGTTCCTGGGCCCGGGCCAGGCGGGCCTTGAGGTCCCTCCATACCGGTTCCAGGCGGGTCAACTCCCCGATCTTCTCCAGGAGGTTCTTCTTCTCTCTTTCCATGGCAGGAAGAGAGGCCTTGAGGCTCTGCAGTTCCAGGGTCACCTCCAGGAGCCTGGTCCGCCGCGTTTCGTACTCGGGGTTGGGGATGTTCTGGGTGGTCTTGGTGAGGATCGGCCCCTTGGCAAGGAGTTCCTTCTTCTTCTTCTCCAGGAAGGCCAACTCCTTCTCCAGTTCGATGATGCGGGGGTTGGTCTGGGAAGCGCTGACGATTCTTTCCTTTTGAAGTTCGATCTGGATCTTGAGGATCTCCCCCTCCAGGAGCTGGAGGCCCGGGTCCGGCGCGGCCGTGACCTGGGCGTCGGTCTTGAGGAAGGGAGGAAACTGGCGGATGTTCTCCTGGAGGGTCTTCTGGGTCTTTTCCAGGGAGGCGATCCGGAGGCGGGCCTGGCGGATCCGTTCGTCGAGCCTGGCGAACTCATCCTGGACCCTGGCCAATTCCGAGGGAATGTCGGCGACCTTGTGTTTTTCGAGGAAGTTACGATAGGCCTGATTTGCTAGGTTGTATTCCTTTTCGGCCTTGTCCATCTCCCGCTGAAGGAAGCTCTCGTCTCCCTTGGAGGACCGGCACTCGATGTAGAAACGGAGCCCCTCCTCCAGGTAGGCCTCGAGGATTTTCTGGGAGCGGGCCGGGTGGTTGGACCTGTATTCCACCCGGATGGAGGGAGAACGGGTGGCCCAGTAGATCTTCAAGGAAGACCGGAAGACCCGGACGGCCACCTCCGGAGAGGGGGGGGTGTTGGTTCTCAGGATCATGGCCCGCTGGATCTTGTGGAGGAGGCGGGAGAAAAAACCGTGTAGGCCCTGGAGGTTCTTTTCTTCCCGGAGAGAAGGGAGGGCGGGCTTCAGGATTTCCGCTGGTCCCACCCGGTCCACCACTCTCTCCGCCAGGTCCCGGCTGGAGAGGATGGCGATGGCTTCCTGGGTGGGAGTGAAGTTGGCCTGGCCCGTCCGAAGGCCCAGCACCTGGGTGAGGTCCACCCGGCCCCGGGGGGCCGTGACCATGAGCTGGGCCCGGGAGACGAAGATGTTCGGTTTGGCCGCCACGTAGAGCGCCATGAGGAGGGCGCCCAGGAAACTGGCGCCCAGAAG
>CAYQBW010000435.1:0-3447 GCA_964415725.1 uncultured Planctomycetia bacterium | reverse complement strand
CTAGAGCGCAATGGCCTGGAAAAGAACACCCTGGTGATCTTTACGAGCGACAACGGATCCCCCGCCCGGAACGGAAGGAACGCGGCCGGCCCCGTTGGATCGGAGGTCCGGGACTACGGCCACCATCCAAGCGCTTACCTCCGGGGGCTCAAGGGGGACGCCTGGGACGGGGGCCACAGGATCCCCTTTCTTGCCAGGTGGCCCGGTGTGATCCCGGCGGGGCGTGTGAGCGCCCAGACCATCTGCCAGGTGGACCTCTTCGCCACCCTGGCGGGGATCCTGGGCTTTTCCCTTCCCAGGGACGCGGCGGAGGACAGCTTCGACATCCTCCCGGCCCTCCAGGGACGAGAGATTGGCCGGCCCCTCCGGGGGGCCGTGATCCATCACTCGTTCGACGGCATGTTCTGCATCCGCAAGGGCCGGTGGAAACTCATCCTCGGGCGGGGCTCCGGGGGATTCTCCCGGCCCAGGCGGGTCCGGCCCCGGCCGGGGGAGCCCGGGGGCCAGCTCTACGACATGAAGGCCGACCTGGGGGAGCGGCGGAACCTTTGGCGCGAAAAGCCTGAGGTCGTAGAGGAGCTGACGGGCCTTCTGGAGGAGATCCGCCGGGAGGGCCGCAGCCGCCCCATGGATTGAACCGGCCCCGGCTTTCCCTCCGCCGGGAACCGGAGATTCGGGGGCCGGGAAGGCCGGAGGGCGCCGGGGGAGGGCCTTTCCGGGCACCCCCCATTTTTTGTGGCCTTTCCCTTGAAGAACCCCAAGGCCTCGTGTAGGTTTTCGACCTGGGAATGCACCGTTCCCCTGGGCGGTTCGCGCGGCGGCCTTTCTCAGTTGCTTTCTCTGGGCGGCGGGGAGGGGCGCTGATGACATCTGGAGGGACTCCGGCATCCACCCTGCCGGGAAGACGAAAGGGCGCAAGTCATGGTTCGCAAATCATCCCTGCTTGGAAAGATTTTCACCCGGAAGAAGACCGTGAAGGACCCGGCGGCCCCCGTTCGGAGAGGCGTGACTCCCGCCGGTTCCACCGGGAAGGCGCCGGGAGGGGGAAACGGGAAGGGCTCCCGGGCCCAGGTCAAGGATGTCCTGGCCTCCCGGAGCGAGCCTCCTGCCGAGCCGGCCAGGAAGATGGAGGTCAAGCCCGTCCGGAAGGAGGATGCCCAGAAGGCCGTAGTCCGGGGCCTCCAGGACCTCTCGGACCTGCTCAAGGGCATCCAGGGCCGGATGGAGGCCCAGGGGGAAAAGACGGGGAAACTCCTGGATACCTTCAAAGATCTCCCCGAGGCGGCCCAGGCGCAGATCCAGTTCCTGGAGAAGATCTCCAAGCAGATGGAGGCCCAGCACGGGCGGACGACTCAGCTCCTGGAGCGCTTCAGCCAGATCCCGGAGTTGCTCAGCGGGATCCAGAAGATCCTGGAGGCCCAGCAGAACGCGGAAGCAAGAAGGGACCAGACCCTGGGCCGGTTCCGGGAAACCATGGAACGCATCAATGCTTCCATCTCGGCCTTGAGCCAGGACAACACCCGGGCCATGACCGAGGCGGCCCAGACCTTCGAGAAGGCCCACGCCCAATCGGTCCAGACCTTCGAGAAGAGCCAGAAGGAGACCCTCCAGGCCTTCCAGAAGGCCCAGGAGACCCATTCCAAGGCCCTGGGGGAGTTCCTCTCCTCCACGCGGAAGCAGAACAAGGCCATCCTCTTCTTCCTGGTCCTCACCTTCCTCGTCATGGCGGGGATCCTGGTGGGAATGCTTACCGGGCTGGGGCGGTAGAGCCCGGCCCGGGGCGCCCCGGGAGGATGCGAGGGTGAAGGGTCCGTCCGCGGAGGGATGCCGCTGGTTCCTGGTGCGCCACGGCGCCACGGTAGGGGATTCGGACAACCGGTTTCATGGAAGCGGGGACGTGGCCCTTTCCCTCCAGGGGAAGGTGCAGGTCCAGGCCTTGGCCCCTTTCTTCCAGGGCGTTCTCCCCGCCGCGGTGGTTCATTCCCCCCTTTCCCGGGCCAGGGACTCCGCTCTCTACCTGGTCCAGGCCCTGGGCTGGAACGTCCCCCTCGTAGTCAAGGAGGATTTGCGTGAACTGGATTTCGGGGACTGCGAGGGCATGACCCGCCGGGAGATCGAGGAGGCATTTCCGGAGTTCGCCGAGGCCTGGAAGAGCGGAAAGAAATACGACGCCTTTCCCGGGGGTGAAAACCTCGCGGATTTCGGGGAACGCGTCGCCCGGGCCGTCCGGGAGATGGAGGGGGAGTTCGCGGGGAAGGACCTGGTCGTTGTGGCCCACAAGGGGGTGTTGCGCCGGATCCTCTGGACCTTGCTGGGGAAGGACCGGCCCGAGGTGCGGGCCTTCAATCCTCCCCTTGGGTCCCTCTCCATTCTCAGGAAGGGGCCGGCCGGCTGGATCCTGGAGGATTCGGGGCGGATCGGATGAACCTTCGCCCTCCGCGCCGGCCCGTTGGGTGGGGAAGGGGGGTTGTTTCCGCGGCTTTTCCTCCTTCAATCTCTCCTGTGGTTTCTTCCAGGAGGAAAAGGCATGGTTCGTGAGGCCGTCAAGGTGGCGCCGGGGGTCTGGATCCTTCCCGGGGACGTCCAGGTCAAGGGAATCCGCTCCACGGGTCCCGGCGGCCAGAACGTGAACAAGGTGGCCACCACGGCGGTGCTCTTCTACGATCCCGCCCGCGCGGCGGGTCTCCCCGAGGACGTGCGGTCCAAGGTCCTGGAAAGGATGGCGGGGCGCCTCACGAGAAAAGGGCTCCTGGTGCTCCGGTGCGGCATGTTCAGAACTTTCGAGCGGAACCGGGCCGAGGTCCTGGGCAGGCTGAAGCTCCTTCTCCAAGGGGCGCTCAAGGAGAGAAAACGGCGGGTCCCGACCAGGCCGGGCAAGGGCGCCGTGGAAAAGCGCCTGGCCGAAAAGAAGCTCAGGGCCCGGCGGAAACGGGACCGGAGGAAAGACCTGTGGCGGGACGAATGAAGCGGGGTTCCCCCCCGGGAGGAAAGAGGAACAGCCGGGAGGTCTTGCGCCGGAGGGCCCTGGACCTGGTCCGCCGGGCCAGGGGGCTTGCCAGGCTCCTGGCGGAGGCGGAGGGGCTCGAGCTTCCGCGGGAGGAGGTGCTCCACGCCCCCCTGGGGTTCCCCCTCTCCGCCGGCCGGGACGAGCAGGCCGCCCGGGCATTCCTGGTGGGACTGAGGGAGGGCCTCCAGTCCCTTGCCTTCCGGGAGGAGGCTCTCCTGCCGGGGAGGGTCTTTTGTTTCCGGTGCGGCTCCTCCCGTTGCGGCCACGCCTCACCCCGTGACCCCAGGGAGGTCTTCACGGGGTATTCGCCCACGGGGAGGCCGAAATGGCTTGATTTCGTTTCCTGGTGTATCGACCGCAGGGAGGGGAGGGTGGAGTCCCTTCTCCAGGATCGGAACCGGGTGATCGCGCTGGTCCAGGGCGGGAAGGACCTGCACAGG